>JAXDMI010000599.1:0-15887 GCA_034666145.1 Myxococcales bacterium
CGTGGAGGCCGACGGGCTTCGCGCCGCCCGCGACGAGCGCCGCGCACAGGTCGACGTTGACCTTGCCGGCGACGATCATCTTCATCACCTCGAGCGTGTCCTGGTCGGTCACGCGGCGGCCGCCGACGATCTTCGGCGTCTGCCCGAGACGCTTCTGGAGCTCGGTCGCCTGCGGTCCGCCGCCGTGCACGAGCACGACCGGCGCTCCGGCCGCGCGGATCTCCGCGACGTCGGCGGCGATGGCCGCCATGTACGGCCCTTGCACGACCTCGCCACCGAGCTTGACGACGACGGGGCCCGCGGCGTTCGCGGGCGAGGCCGCCGTCACGGCCAGCCTCCGGGATCTTCGAGCGAGGTCCGCTCGTCGACGCCGAGCATGATGTTCATCGACTGGATGGCCTGGCCGGCGCCGCCCTTGATCAGGTTGTCCGTGGCCGCGAAGCAGGCGACGACACGCTTGCCCGGCTCGGCGCCGTCGGAGCCGACCTGGATGCCGATCTCCGCGAAGTTGGTGCCGCTGACCGCGGCCACCTCGGGAAGGCGCTTCTCGGGCACCCGCACGAAGGGCTCGCGCTTGTATGCGTCGTTGTAGAGTACACGCACTTGATCGGCGGTGGTGCTCTCCGGGATGTGCGCGAAGCACGTCGCGAAGATGCCGCGCGACAGCGGTGCGCTCACGGGCACGAAGCGGATCACCACGTCTTTCGCGCCGGCATCGGCGAGCGTCTGCGTGATCTCCGGGATGTGCTGGTGATCGAGCGGCTTGTACGTGCGCAGGTTCACGGCGCGGACGGGATGGTGCGTTCCCGCGCTCGGGACGACGCCGCTGCCGGAGGAGCCGGTGATCCCGACCACCTCGACCGCGCCCTTGAGGAGCCCGGCCTTCGCGAGCGGCATGAGCGCGAGCTCGATGGTGGTCGCGAAGCAGCCCGGCGACGCGACGTACTTCGCTTGCTTGATGGCGTCGCGATTCAGCTCCGGCAGGCCGTAGACGAACGTGCCGTCGGTGAGGTGCTCGGGGCAGGGATGATCGGCGTGGTAGTACTTCTTGTAGAGGTTGGCATCGCGGAGGCGGAAGTCGCCGGAGAGATCGACGATGCGCGCGCCCGAGGCCATGAGCTCGGGCATCTTGGTGGCGCTGACCTTGTGCGGCAGGCCGAGGAGCACGACGTCCATTCCGGCGGCAGCCTCGGCGGGCGTGATGCCCTCGAACTTCAGGTCGGTGAGGCCTTCGAGGTTGGGATGGGCGGCCGAGAGCGGCTCGCCGACGAAATCAACGGACGCCACGCGTGCCAGCTCGACATGAGGATGGAGGAGCAGGCGCCGGATCAGCTCCCCGCCGCCGTATCCACTGCCGCCGATCACCGCCGCCTTGAACCGCTTCGCCATGGCCGGGCAGGTTAGCCGATCAGCCTCGTCTCGTCTTGTCAGCGCTTGGGGGCGATGGTGCCCATGACCCAGTCGAAGAGGGGCAGCGTGACGTTGAAGTTCCACTTCTGCATGAAGCGCGGGTCGTGATGCTTCGCGTGGTGGGCACGCATCACCTTGATGAACGCGAGGCGGCCGATGAAGCTGCCCTGCGGCGCGTGGTAGCAGAGGTGCAGTACCTCGTAGCTCACCATGTAGAGGCTCGCCGTGAGCAGGAACAACCAGCCCGCGGGTCCTGACCAGAGACGACCGACCGCGATCGCGATCGGGCTCGCGGTCAGCACGATGCCGAGCACGCCGGCCGCGGGGATGAGCACCAGGCGGAACTCCTTCGAGGAGCGAAGCGCCATGTCCTCTTCCACGTAGATCATGTGATGCATCGGCGTGTGCTTGTCGTAGATGGTCTGCATCGGCGGAATCCATCGCGAGCGGCGATGCAGCACGTTCTTGTGCACGCGCCACTCGAAGAAGTTCGCGAGCAAGAAGACCATCGGCACCATCAGCCAGTCGGTCGCGCGCGTGGTGCCGAGGCGGATCAACTGCACGGTGCTGACGACGAGCACCGTGACCCCGATGCCGGTGGTCGCCGCGAGATGACCCCACGGGCTGTACCACCAGGGGATCTCCGCCGTGGCCTTCTGACGGACGCGCTCGCGGCGCTCCTCGGTCAGCCGACCCGCGCTCGCTTCCTTGACGAGGACCTTCTCGCCGGCGACGTCCTCCGCTCTCGTGGAATCGGCACTTCGGGTGGGTGAGGTCTGCGGTAGCGCGGCCATGGTTTTCGCTCCGTTCTTACAGATACTATACGTTCTGTTTTTATAGAACGCACGAGAAATGTCGCGTCGCGGCAAAGCTCCGCGGTCGGTAAGCTCCCCGGCATGACGAAGAGCCCCGGAGGCGACGCCGCAGCGTGGCTCGCCGAGCAAGCGAAGGCGATGGAGCAGGCGCTCGCCGACCTCGTCGAGGTCAACTCCTTCACGGAGAACGTGGACGGCGGCCGCAAGGTCGCCACGATGCTCGAGGAGCTCTACGCGATCGGCGGCCTCGCATCGCGCCGCGTCCCCAGCACCAAGTTCGCCGATCATCTCGTGGTCACGTCGACCTGGAACCCGACGGGTCCATCGACGAGCGCGCCGATCGCGCTCGTCGGCCATCTCGACACCGTGTTCCCACCCGGCACGTTCGAGGGCTTCAAGCGTGACGGCGATCTCGCGCGCGGTCCCGGCGTCCTCGACATGAAGGGCGGCCTCGTCGTCGTCGCGTGGGCGCTCAAGGCGCTCGCCAAATCCGGCGCGCTCCACGAGCTCCCCGACCTGCGTCTCGTCATCGTCGCCGACGAGGAGGTGGGATCGCCCGAGGGCCAGAGCGTCATCCGCAACGCGATCGCCGGCGCGCGTGGCGCGCTCGTCTTCGAAGCGGGCCGCAAGAACGACCTCGTGATCACGCGACGCAAGGGCACCGGCGCCGTCACCGTCATCGCGCACGGTAAGGCGGCGCATGCCGGCAATGCCCACAAGGAAGGCGCGAACGCGCTGTGGGCCATCGCCAAGCTCGTCGATCGCGCGCAGGGCCTCACCGACTACGCGCGCGGCGTCACCGTCAACGTCGGCAAGGTCACGGGCGGCACCAGCAAGAACACCGTGCCCGATCGCGCCGAGGCGCTGATCGATCTGCGCTTCGAGACGCGCGCCGACGGCGAAGGCCTCGTGACGGAGCTGCGCAAGATCGCGGACGAGTGCGCCGCATCCGTGCAGGGTACACGCATCGAGATCGAAGGCGGCATCGCGCGGCTTCCGCTCGAGCGCACCGACGCCAGCGTGCGGCTCATGGAGAGCTACGGCGAGGCCGCGGCGCTCGCCGGTCTCGGTAACGGCGAGGCCGCCCTCATCGGCGGCGGCTCCGACGCGAGCACGGCCCATGCGATGGGCATCGCCGCCATCGACGGGCTCGGCCCGCGCGGCATCGGTTTCCACACCAAGGACGAGCAGATCGAGATCCGCACGCTGGTCCAGAAGGCACAGGCGCTGGCGCGCTTCTTGGCCTCTCTTCGAGCATGACGGCGTCGCCCAAGCTCGTGCCCAAGCTCGCGGCCCTCCGTCGGTCCATAGCGAACATGGGACGACGCCCGCTCGCCGCGCTCTCGCTCCTGGCCGGCCTTGGCCTCGTCGCGTGTCCGAAGCCGACCGACGGCGACCCGCAGATCGCCATCTCGCCGAACGTCGAGAAGCGGCTCCCCTTCATGCGCGGGCACGGCGATCCGACGCCTCGCAAGCCTCAGCCGAGCGCCAATGCTCGCTCGCATGCGCATCCCATGAAGGCGGGTGAGCAGCTCGGCGGCCCCAATGCCACGGGCAAGGCGGGCGACTGGATGCTCGAGAACGACGAGGTCGTCTTCGTGATCGACGCGCTCGGCGGAGGCGGCGGCTTCGCCGAGTCGGGCGGCAACCTGGTCGATGCGGCCGACGCGAAGGTCCGCAAAGACGAGCTCGGCCAGCTCTTCACGTACTTCGGCACCTTCCCGCGACAGGGCGTCTACACGAAGATCGAGGCCACCGATCTCCCGACGGGCGAGGCGATCATCGTGGCGCGCGGGCGCGAGCTCTACGACGCGTCGCTCGAGGTCGAGACCGAATATCGCCTCGCCGGCGCCGATCGCGCGCTGCTCGTGAGCACCACGGTGAAGAACACGGGCAAGGCGGACGTCATGCTGCCCGCTCTCGGTGACGCCATCCCATGGGGTGGCGCCGAGAAGCTCGCGCCCGGAAAGGCGGTCGGCTTCAAGGGGGCGTCGAGCGGTCCGTTCATCGGTGGGGTAGGGCGGTTCACGAGCTACGCCATCACCACGCCGGACGGCACCATCGCGGCCATGAGCGGCGGCGCGTGGACCGACACCGAGCAGAAGAAGAACGTCACCATCGCGGCGGGCGCGAGCGAGACGTACCAGCGCGTCTTTGCCGTCGGCGAGCGAGCGGACGTCGCGAGCATCGTGACCGAGCTCACGAAGGCCTCGGAGGGCGCCGTCGGTGGTCTCGAGATCTCCCTCGTCGATGCCGCGGGCAAGGCCGTGAAGGCCCCGGCCGGCGCGAAGGTGGTGCTCGCGACGCCCGCCGGTGACGAGGTGATGACGATCATCGCGCCCACCGCAGACATCATGTTCGGTGGCGAGGTGCCGCCGGGGAAGTGGCTCGTGGCCTATGCCCCGAGCGCCGGTCGTCGTGCCGTGGCAGTCGGGAAAGCGACGGTCGACGTGAAGAAAGGCGCGGTCGCGAAGGTGAGCCTGGCCGTCACCGACGTCGCGAAGATCGATGCAGGTTGCACGGAAAAAGACGCATCTGGAGCCGAGATCGTGCCCGTCTTGCCGTGCAAGGTCACCTTCGAGGGGCTCGACGGAACCGCCGCGCCCGACCTCGGCCCGGCGCATGTCACCGGTCCCGCGAAGAACCAGCTCATCGCGAACACTGGTGAGGTCGCGGTAGCGCCCGGCAAGTACCGGCTGACGTTCACGCGCGGTCCCGAGTACGGCGCAGAGGTCTCGGAGGTCGTGCTCGCGCCCGGAGCGACGCGTACCGTGAGCGCGGCCCTTCGTCGCGTCGTCGACACGAGCGGCTACCTCGCCACCGACTTCCACCAGCACACCATCCTCAGCGCCGATGCGCCGGTGAGCACGCGCGATCGCATCCTCTCGAACGCTGCCGAGGCGGTGGAGCTCGCCGTCGCCACCGAGCACAACGTGATCGCCGATCTCGCCCCGCTCGTACGCGAGCTCGGCATGTCGCGCTTCGTGGTCTCCATACCCGGCGACGAGCTCACCACCGACGCGAGCAAGAAGCCCTGGGGCCACGCCAACGTCTTCCCCCTCGCCGTCGATGCCACCAAGGCGCGGGGCGGTGCACCGGCCGTCCGCGACCGCCTCGCCCACGAGGTCTTCGAGGAGATGCGCTCGCGCCCCGGCCCGCGCAGCGTGCTCCAGGTCAATCATCCCCGGTCGGGCACGAACGGCTACTTCGATCAGCTCGGCTTCGACCCCAAGACCGGTGTCGGTACCGGCGCAGGTTACGACGCCGACTTCGACGCGCTCGAGGTCTGGAACGGTCGCAACGTCGACGCGCGCATGAAGGTGCTCGACGACCTCCTCGCGCTGCTCCGCACGAGCCATCCCGTCACCGCCATCGCCGACACCGACACGCACGGGATCGTCGGCCAGGAGGCGGGCCTCCCGCGCACGTACGTCCGCGTCACGAAGGACGACGCGCTCGATGCGTGGGACGCCTCACGCACGGACGATCTCGTTCGTAACGTTCGCGAGAAGCGCGACGTGGTGCTCACGAACGGCCCATTTTTGCGGGTCACCGCGAACGGCGTCGGAATCGGCGGCATCGCCGCGGCGCGTGGCGGTCTCGTCGAGGTGAACGTCCACGTCGCGACGTCGTCGTTCGCCGCCGTCGACCACGCCGAGCTGCGCGTCGCGGGGAGCGCGAAGATCGACTCGAAGCCGGCCGTGACGCTGGTCCCCAAGAAGACAGCATCCGGCGCGCTGGAGGCCGACGTCACATTCACCGTCCGCGCCTCCGCCGACGATGCATTCGTGGTGATCGTGAGCGGCAGTCGCCCGATGAAGCCGATGTTCTCGGGCGAGGACCGCGAGCTCCTCCCGTGGGCCATGAGCGGTGCCATCTGGATCGATGCGAACGGCGACGGGAAGTCGCTCGCGCGCGAGGTCGTGCGACGTTAGGATGCGCGCGATGTCGCTTCCCCGTTCCGCGTCCGCCGTCTCGTCTCTTGCCTCGCTCCTCGTGCTCGCCGCGTGCGGTTCCGGCCCCACGGACGGACCGAGAGCACCGGACGACAAGCTCATCGTCGGCGGCGTGCTCGGCGACGCGGGCCTCACCACCGCGACCGCGCCTTCGCAAGAGTCGACGAGTCGCTCGCGGCCGCGCTCGGCGATCGCCGAGCCGAAGAAGAACGACGACGACATGAGCGCCGCCGCGGGGCCCATGACCGATCCCGGACCCGATCCGATGAACGGCTCCTTCACCATGGCGCAGGCCGCGGCCGGCCTTCCCGCGAGCGGCGCGCTCGCGGCCACCATCAAGACGAGCAAGGGCGAGCTTCGGTGCAAGCTCTTCGAGGACAAGGCACCGCTCGCGGTCGCCAACTTCGTCGGCCTCGCGCGCGGCACGCGTCCGTTCAAGGACAAGAACCAGTGGGTGAAACGAGCCGCCTACGACGGCACGACGTTCCATCGCGTCATCAAGGGCTTCATGGTGCAGGGCGGCGATCCGCAGGGCACCGGTCGCGGCGAGCCCGGCTACGTCTTCAAAGACGAGCTCTGGACCGGGAACGGCAGCAAGCACGATCGCCCGGGCCTCTTGTGCATGGCGAACCGCGGCCCGGACACGAACGGGATGCAGTTCTTCATCACCGACGCGTCGGCCCCGCACCTCGATCGCTCGTACACGATCTTCGGCGAGTGCGCGCCCGTGAGCGTCGTTCACGCGATCGCGAACGTGCCCACCGAATCGGGCGATCGTCCGCTCCAGGACGTCACCATCGACAAGGTCGAGATCTCGCGAGGGGGCGTCGTCGCCGCGGCGCCGAACGGTAGCGCCGCAGCGAAAGAAGGCGCAGACGGCGGAGCCCCGGCCCCTGCCAGCGCGCCGCCGTCCATGAAGCCCTGATTCACGCCGAGCTTCGACTCAGCTCGGGCACCGACTGCTGCGGCTTCGGGATCGTCCCGATCGGAAGCGTGAAGCGCATCGTCGCGCCCGCGCCCGGTGTGCTCTCGGCCCAGATGCGCCCGCCCGATCGCTCCACGAGACCGCGGCAGATCGCGAGGCCGAGGCCCGAGCCCGCCTTGCCGGTCGGACCCTGCCAGAACCGATCGAAGACGTGCTCGAGATGGGCCGCGGGAATGCCGACGCCGCTGTCGGCGACGGTCACGGTCAGCTCGTTCGGTCCCGTGACCTCCGCGCTCGCGGTCACGGTCCCGCCCTCGGGCGTGAACTTGATCGCGTTGCCGACGAGGTTGGTCAGCACCTGCGCGAGCCGATGCGCGTCGGCCTGCGCGGGAGGCAGGTCGGCGGGGATATCGCAGATCAGCTCGACACCGGCGGCGTGTGCCTGGGGCGAGAGATCGTCGAGCACCTCACCGACCATCGCCCTCATCGGACACGGCCGTGGCGTCACCGAGATGCGACCGGCGTCGATGGCGGCGACGTCGAGCAGATCGGCGACGAGCTTGAGCATGCGTCTCGCGGAGCGCTCGATCAGCTCCAGTTGCGAGCGACCTCGTTGACGGCGCTCGACCTCCGGCATGCCTTCGAGCACGCGTGCGACGCTCATGAGAATGACGCAGAACGAGTTCTTGAGATCGTGCGAGACCATCGAGAGCACTTGTTCGCGCTGCCGCGACGCCTCGATGGCCGCGAGATAGAGACGACCGTTCTCGATGGCAATGGCGATCCGGCGAGCGATCTCCTCCACCACCGAGATGGCCAGCGGCGGCCGCGCAGGCAGCGAGCCGAAGACCGTCATCACGCCCATCACCGACAGGCCGTTCGTGGAGATGGGCACCGACACGATCCAGTCGGCGTCGAGCGAGCGCCGCGCCTGGGAAGCGACGACGCGTGAGCGCGCGTCACCCTCGGGGATGTTCGGCGAGACCTTCGCGGTCGCGACCGCGCTGCGGTAGCGCATGACGTCGGTGACGAGCGGCGAGAGCGCCGCGGCGACGACGCCTTCCTCCATGCCGGGGACGTGAGCGAGGCGCTCGAGCCCCAGCTCTTCCTCGACGTCGATGACGCAGCCCGCGGCCAGCTGGTCCGAGACCACGCGCGCCACGTGGCGCAGGCCCGCGCGGTAGTCGAACGTGGACAAGAGCACCGCGGTGGCGTCGGAGGCGGCGCGAAGTACCCGTGCGGAGGCTTCGGCCGCGACGCGCGCGCGTCGCTCCTCGACGAGGCGGCGATCGGACGTCCGCGCGAGGAGCTCTGCGTGATCGCGCGCGACGAAGACGTGACGGAGCTGCTCCGCGCGCGTCAGGACGCCGGCGAGGTGCCGCGCGATCGTCGCGGCGAGCGCCACGGTGACCTCGTCGACGCCGGCCGTGGGCAGCATGGTGAACAGCCCGAGCACCGCGCCGTCGTCGGCGGTCACCGGCAGCGATACCCACGGTTGCGTGGGCTGCGGACCGGCGAGATCGCCCGCGAGCACCGCGTCGGTCCTGAAGTAGTCGAGCACGGCGCCCGCTACCGCTGCCACGCGCTCTCTGTCGAGCGTCGAGCCTTCGCTCGTCCACACGAGGGAGGGCTCGTTGCCTTTCACCGAGGCAATGGCGATCGCGTCCACTTGGATGACGCTCTCGACCACCTGAACCAACCGCGCGAATGCATCACGCGGCGTGCTTGCGCTGCGTAGCAGCTCGCCAACCTCGTTCATGGCGGCGACCTCTCGTCGTGGCTGTGCCGGCGGCACGCGGGTGAGATGCTTTACGGGCATCACTAGCCGGGGGTGCATGCCGGACTCGAGCTTTCGCGCCGCGCGGACGTCACGTACGTCGTGCGCGATGCGATTCGCGACGTGGTGATCTGCGGTGCTCATGGCGTCCCCCGTTCATCGTCGCGACCGTCGCTCCGATTCGAGGACGAGCGAAGCAAGACGAAGGCCGGTGACTCTTCCGCGGCAGCCGCGAGCGCGGCGTGGAGCGCGGGCGTGAGCGCACCTGCTGTGAGCTCGCCGAGGACGTGCAGCACCTCGACGAGAACGCACCTCACGGCGGCGTCGAGATCGACGCGCGGTGCCGATGGATTCGTGAGCTCGATCACGCCGCCGTCGGTCACGCGCAGACCGATCTGCGCGAGCTCGTCGTGTCGTCGCTCACTGGTGTGGATCGCTCGCTGGACGATCGCCGCGAGAGTCACGTCGCCGAGGCTCGGCCGCGCACGCTGCCAGATGGAGCGTAGGCCCGCGAGCAACAGCTCGGTCATGCGTGCGTTGTTGCCTTTGCGCGCATCGCGCGAGGCGAGCCATGCGTCGACGCATCGCTCGTGCAGTCCGGTGTGGTCCGTCATTTGGAGATGCCCCCCCCGGGGCCACCCGCTACGAACATTTTCGCAGCGCGTCGAAGTCGGAGTTAGCTCCCGCCTACGAGTGCGTCAATGTCGGTTCAAAAGTCAGGCAATTTGCTTGTCGCGCATTGGCATTTTGCAAAACGCATGGGTGCGGCCGGTCCTACTCGGCAAAGGAAGGGGTTTCGTGATGGTTGGGATAGCGCTCGCAATTCGCGAATGGCAAGTTGGGGATAGGTTTCAGTTTTGCCATTTCTGCTGCCAGCGGTAGAGCGTGGACAAATCGATCCCCAGGATCTTCGCTGCCCGAGCCTTGTTGCCCTCAGTATGGGCAAGCACTGCATCAACGTGCCGGTGCACGAGATCGTCGATGCAGCACAGCTCCTCGGGGCCGCGCTCGCGCGGCGGAGCATCGCTCGTGGGAGTGAGCTCGTCATCGACGAGCGCGAGATGACGCGGCTCGAGCCGGTCCGCCAGAGCGAGCACGACGAGCCGTTCGATCGTGCTCTGCAGCTCGCGCACGTTGCCCGGCCAGCTCCCGTGGCTGAGGAGCTCGAGGAGCTCGGGGCTCATCGAGCTCACCGGTGACTGCGGTGCTCGTTCCTTCGCGCGCGCGAAGAAGCTCTCCGCGAGCTGCGGAATGTCTGCCGCGCGAGAGCGCAGCGGCGGCACCGTGATGGTGATGACGTTGAGGCGGTAGTAGAGGTCGTCGCGAAAGCGGCCGTCGCGGACGAGATCGGGGAGTCGCCGGTGTGTTGCCGCGACGATTCGAACGTCGACGCGCTGGATGCGGTCGCCGCCGACCGCGCGGATCTCTCCCGCCTGCAGCACGCGGAGCAGCTTGGATTGCAGGCCGATCGGCATGTCGCCGATCTCGTCGAGCAGCAGCGTTCCGCCGTCGGCTTCGGTGAGGAGACCGCGATGCGCCTGCGTTGCGCCGGTGAATGCGCCGCGCACGTGACCGAACATCTCGCTCTCGAGGAGCGTCTCCGGAATCGCCGCCGCGTTGACGGTGACGAAGGGACGCGATCGGCGCGGGCTGCACGCGTGGATGGCGCGCGCGACGAGCTCCTTGCCGGTGCCGGTTTCGCCGACGACGAGGACCGGCGATGCAGCGGCGCCCACGAGCTCGATCCGCGCGCGCAGCTCACGCATCGCGGCGCTGTCGCCGATGAGCTCCTCGGTGCCGACCGGCATCGATCGTCGCGACGGAGGCGGTCTCTCCGCGCGCACTCTCGTCATCACTGCCTGATCGACGATGCGTCGGAGCTCGACGGCGTCGCAAGGCTTGGTGATGTACTGGTACGCACCGCGTTTGACGGCCTCGACCGCCGCGGCGATCGAGCCCTCTGCGGTCATCAGGATGACGGGTAAATCGGACTGAACGCGTCTGAGCCGCGTCATGAGCTCGACGCCGTCCATGCCGGCCATGCGGATGTCGCTGACGACGGCGTCGAACTCGTACTGACGGCAAGCGGCAAGCGCCGCTTCGCCGTTCGCAGCGAGCTCGCACCGGCAGCGTTCCGCCGTCAAAGCGTCAGCAATACAACGCGCCATCTCGGGGTCGTCATCGACCACGAGAATGAATCGATCCTGCATCTCTGTTCCCCCCCCGGGGCATTCGTCGAAGGTTATCGCGAGTCACGAAAATCCGGTTTGCGAATTGCGTACCTGTAGCACGAGAGCTGGGGTTGCATAGTGCAACGGCTGCGTCGTGTGCGCAGTGATCTCTTCATTAATGATTCGTCAGCTCCGTGGGAACGTCGTCGGCACGGTCCATGTACGCGGCGCGCGCCCGCGGCGACGCACGGATGCCTCCGATGGTCCGCGACGTGCTTGCGCGCGTGCGACCTCGGTGTGAGGGAGCCGCAAGCGAGCCGCAACGAGTCGCGCAACGAGACGCAACGAAACGAACACGAAACAAAAGGGTGGGGTAACCGAAATGACAAAGAGGCACGTGATCGAGATCCTGTACACGGAGCGGTGCAAATTCCTGCCGCTTGCCGTCGAGCGCGTCCGACAGGCGCTCGCCCTTCGGGGAGCGGAGCTCGATGTGGAGGTACGACTGCTCTTGGTGTCTAGCTTCGGCGAGGCGGTCGCGCGGCGGTTCCGCGGATCGCCAACGGTGCGCGTCGATGAGCAAGACGTGGAGACGAGGCCGGGCGCCGTCGCTCCGATCGGTCTGATCGCACGCGGTTACGTGATCGATTCGCGGATCGAGAGGGCGCCGAGCGTGGCGGCGATCCGCCAGGCCCTCGATCTCGCTGCTGCCGAAGAGCGCTCACGTGTTGCGCGCGGTCGTGGTCCGAGCATCAGCAAATCCGCGGCGGTCGCACCGCTGGCGAACCATGCGTTGCATGGCTGAAACGCAGCTTGGGTAGAACCTAAAACACCGAGCACGATTGTTCGACAATCGTGCTCGGTGTTTTAGCGCTCAAGCGGGCTTCGTGGTGGGCAGCGTGAAGTAGACCGTCGTACCGACGCCCAGCGTGCTCTGCGCCCAGATGCGGCCGCCCGAGAGCTCGACGATCGACTTGCAGATGGCGAGACCGAGACCCGAGCCGAGCGCCGCAGTGTCCTCGGCCTGCCAGAAGTGGTCGAAGATTCGCTCGAGATCCTGCGGCGCGATCCCGCGACCGCTGTCCTCGACCGCGACGACGATCTCGGTCTTGTCGACCGGCGCGCATCGCACGCGGACGCGGCCACCACGCGGCGTGAACTTGGTCGCGTTGGTGATCAGGTTGACGAGGACCTGTCCGAGCCGGTCGGCATCGACCCAGGCGGGTGGCAATGCCGGGAGCTGATCGTCGACGAGATCGACGCCGGCGGCCTTCGCGGCGGACGCCACGTCGCGGATCGACGCGGAGATGACCGACGAGACGTCGCAGACCGCGGGTTTGACCGCCAGCTTGCCGGCGTCGATCGAAGCGAGATCGAGGAGATCGCCGACGAGGTGCTTCATTCGCTTCGCGGATCGATAGATGGCTTCGAGCTCGCGACGCCGGCAGGCGCACGTCTCGCTGTCGGGACCGCTCTCGAGGGACTGGACCGCGCCCATCAAGATGACGCCGAGCGGGTTTTTCAGCTCGTGGGCGACGAGAGAGAGGACGCGCTGGCGTTCGCGCGAGGCCTCCATCGCGGATCGGTAGAGACGGCCGTTGCGGATCGCGAGCGAGATGCACTCCGCGAGATCGCGTGCGAGCTCCTGCGGCACCTCGCTCGTGGATGCGCCGCCGAAGACCGTGAGCGCGCCGTATGGCTCACCGGCATCTGCGACGAGCGGGGCACAGACGAGCCAGGGCGCGCCGGTCTCCTGTCGCGCGTGCTCGGCAACGGCGCGAGCCCTGCGTCCTTCGAGGCTCCGCTCGCTGCTCGCCGCTGCGGCGATGCGACGGCGCGTCATCACGTCCGCGACGAGCGGCGCCAGCGAGTGGTTCGTGGCGAGCCCGCGATGATCGGCGCGCTGCGAAAGATGCGAGATCTGCAAAGGCGCATGCGGCCCGAGCAGATCGACGACGCAGCCGCACTGGAGTCGTTCGGCCACGACGCGCGCGACGTCGTGTAGCGCGCTGGTATAGTCGAGCGTGGACGCGAGGATGCGTGCAACCTCTGCGACGATCGACAGCTCACGCTCGCGACCGACCGCGTGCGATGTCGACCGAGACGGGCGAGTTGCATGAGTAGAGACCGCCGTCGAGCCCGCCGCCTCGAACGGGAGCTCGAGAGCGCGATCGACAGCCGTCACGCTGCGCGCGATCGGCCTCAGCCGATCGTGAGAGAGAGTCTTCGCGCGGATGGGCGCACGTGAGGAGGTCGGTTGCTCCCTCGTGAGCCGTTGGAGTGTCATGCGGTCCTCAGATGGCGATGCGCGGACGCGATCGGAGTGAAGACAACGCTGCCTGCGGTCGTGATCATGTTCCCCCCTCGACGGCGCACGTCAGCGCCGCCACGCGGGACCAACGCACGTCGCATGCCGCCGCTCACCGTGGCGTTAATGCGCGGCTGGGCTCCTGATCCCGCAGCGTATGCACTCTCGCTTTCGCACGACGCCAACGCGACGTTCGGCGAATTGCCTCCGGCAAAGCCTCTTGCTCCACAGCTGGCCTCGGAGTAGGGTCGCGGTCGTCGAGTCCAAGGACGAGACGGGCCCGGGGCGTAGCGCAGCCTGGTTAGCGCACTAGACTGGGGGTCTAGGGGTCGGAGGTTCGAATCCTCTCGCCCCGACTGGTCCCGAGAGGCGAAAGCCACTCGGGGCTTTTCGGTTTTTACGCAGCTCACGTGTCGCGCCGCGTTCGCGTCGCGCTCTCTTCGCGTGCTCGTCGCTCTCGCCGCTCTTCTCGTCGCCGGTCGTCGCCGGCACGTGGCGTGAAGAGATGCGTCGCATGAGCCGCTTTGCGGACGTGATCGACGCGCGACGCGACGAGATCATGACACGCTTCGTCGCGGCGGATCGCCGCGACGGCGCGGCGACCTCGCTCTCGGACGAGGTCTTGGCGGACTCGTTGCGCGACTTCCTCGGCGAGCTGGCGACGGCTCTCCGGAAAGGGGACGCGCCCCTCGAGCGCAGCGCGAGCGCGACGGACCACGGCGCACAGCGGTTCAACCTCGGCTTCGACGTAGGCACTGTCGTTCGCGAGTACTCCATCGTGCGCGAGCTGCTCTTCGATGTCGCTGACGAGAGCGACACCGTGGTGACGCCGAACGAGCTACGTGTGCTGGCGAAATTCCTCATCCACGGCATCGCCGACTCGGCGGCGACGTACGCTGCCGTTCGCGATGGCGAGCTCCGCGAGAAGACTCGCACGCACGTCGCCTTCCTTGCTCACGAGCTCCGGAATCCGCTCGGCTCGGTTCGACTCGCCCTCCAGCTCGTTCGCGAGCGCGGAGACCTCAGGCCATCGCGCGTCGCCGACAGCATCGAACGCGGCCTCGGGCGCGTCGCGATGCTCCTCGACGACGCGCTCGTGAGCATCCGGCTCCACGAGGTAGGGGCCGCGCAGTACGAGTCGTTCGAGGTGGCCGACCTCCTCCACGAGCTGGTGGGGGACCTGACCGCAGAGGCCGAGGCGAAGCACGAGTCGATCTTCATCGAGGGCGCGGCGATGTTGAATGCCGATCGGCGCGCGCTCGGCTCAGCGCTCTCGAACCTGCTTCGTAACGCCGTGAAGTTCACTCGCTCGGGCGGTGACATCCATCTGCGCACGAAGTGCAGTCGCGGCTCGGTGGTGATCGAGGTGGAGGACTCGTGCGGTGGGCTTCCAGAAGGCGCAGTGACGAAGCTGTTCGACCCGTACGTGCAGCTCGGCGCCGATCGTTCGGGGTTCGGCCTCGGGCTGGCGATCGCCGAGCAAGCCGCGCAAGCGCACGGCGGAGCGCTCCGCGTCCACGACTTGCCGGGACGCGGATGCGTCTTCGTGCTCGACGTCCCGGCGCTACCGGTGGACCTGCTCGCAGCGAGAGCCCGCACCGACGGTCAAGCCGGGTAGTCTGAACGAGAATCCATGGCCGCTCGCTTCCTACCCACCGCCGAAAAGCTGGCACGCTTCGCGATGAACCGGCGCGGTCTCGCGAGCCGCTTCGTCGACGTCGCCGGCGTGCGGCTCCACGTGTACGACGGTCGCGGCGGCGGCACGCTCCCGCCGCTCGTCCTCCTGCACGGTCTCGGATCGGGAGGAGCGGCGTTCGCGGGGCTCGTCAGGCATCTCACGCCGCACGTCGGACGCATCATCATCCCGGAGCTGCCCGGTCACGGCTTCAGCACGCGCGGCGATCGCGCGATCACACCGGAGCTCCTCCTCGAGGCCATCGCCGGCGCGATCGACGTCGTCCTCGACGAGCCCGCGATCGTCTACGGCAGCTCGCTCGGTGGCGGCATCGCCATCAAGTACGCGCTCGAGCATCCTGCGAAGGTGCGCGCGCTCGTCCTCGTCTCTCCGGCCGGAGCGCCGCTGCCCGACGACGAGTGGAAGGCCCTCGTGAAGACCTTCCATGTGGAAGGACGCCACGAGGCACGCGCGTTCCTCGAGCGGCTCTATCATCGGCCGCCGTGGTTCCTCGCGCTCCTCGCGCGCGAGTTCCCGGACGTCCTCGCGCGGCCCGCGGTTCGGGAGATCTTGGAGAGCGCGACCCAGGCCCATGCGCCGAGCCCCGAAGACCTCGGCCGGCTCTCGATGCCGCTCCTCTTCTTGTGGGGGCGCTCCGAGAAGCTGCTGCCCGCGTCGGCCCTCCGTTACTTCCGCGCGCACCTGCCGGCGCATGCCGTGATCGAGGAGCCCGAAGGCTTCGGTCACACGCCGCAGCTCGAGGTGCCGGGCCGTCTCGCCGAGCGCGTCCTCGCGTTCCTGCACGAGCTCGATCTGGCGGTCAGGCCGGCGCGCTCTGCAGGCTGAGGAG
>JAXDMI010000600.1:0-8204 GCA_034666145.1 Myxococcales bacterium
CTGCTGTGCGTGCCGCTGGTGCTCGGGCAAGGAACGGCAGGCCTTCCCTTCCTGATCGTCATCGCGATCCTCGCGGGCCTCCTCGGCATCCATCTCGTGATGGCGATCGGCGGCGCCGACATGCCCGTCGTCGTGTCGCTGCTCAACAGCTATTCGGGGTGGGCCGCGGCCTCCGCGGGCTTCGTGCTCGCCAACGATCTGCTGATCGTGACCGGTGCGCTCGTCGGCTCGAGCGGCGCGATCCTCTCGATCATCATGTGCCGCGCGATGAACCGCTCGATCATCAACGTCATCTTCGGAGGCTTCGGCACCGCCGACTCCAAAGCGGTGGCCGCTGCGCCGGTCGGTGACGTCCAGGAGCTCCCGCTCGACGGCGTCGCCGCGATGCTCGGCGAGGCGAAGCGAGTCATCGTGGTGCCGGGTTACGGCATGGCCGTGGCGCGCGCGCAGGCCGCGGTCTTCGAGCTCACGAAGGCGCTGCGAAAGCGAGGTGCCGAGGTTCACTTCGCGATCCATCCCGTCGCCGGTCGCTTGCCGGGTCACATGAACGTGCTGCTCGCCGAGGCCGGCGTGCCGTACGACCTCGTGCAGGAGATGGACGAAATCAACCGCGACTTCGTGAAGACCGACGTCGTGCTCGTGATCGGCGCGAACGACATCGTGAACCCGGGCGCGCTCGACGATCCCTCGAGCGCGATCTACGGCATGCCGGTGCTCGAAGTGTGGAAGGCGACGACGGTCGTCGTGCTCAAGCGCGGCATGGCCTCGGGCTACGCCGGCGTCGAGAACCCGCTCTTCTATCTCACGAACACGCGCATGCTCTTCGGCGATGCGAAGAAGAGCATCGACGGCCTCGTCACCGCGGTGAAAGGGCTGTAGCTACCACGCCCGACCGTACTGCTTCGGTGCTTCGATCTTCACGCCCAGCTCCTTCGCTGCGCGGCGCGGCCAGTAGGGATCGCGGAGCATCTCGCGCGCGAGCAGCACCATGTCGGCTTGGCCTGTGCGCACGACGTGATCGGCCTGCTCCGGCGCGATGATCATGCCGACGGTGCCCGTCGCGATGCCCGTCCGGCGACGGATCTCCGCTGCGAACGGCGTCTGAAAGCCCGGGCCCACCGGGATCTTCGCGTTCGGCACGGCGCCGCCGCTCGACACGTCGATGAGCGACACGCCCCTGCCCTTCAGCGACTCGGCGAGCGCGCACGACTGCTCGAGGTCCCATCCGCCTTCGGTCCAGTCGGTCGCCGAGATGCGCAGCACGAGCGGCATCTTCTCGGGCATCACGGCGCGCAGCGCATCGGCGACGCGATGCAGGAAGCGCATGCGGTTCTCGAGCGACCCACCGTACTCGTCCTCACGACGATTGCTGAGCGGCGACAGGAACTCGTGCAGCAGGTAGCCGTGCGCGCCGTGGATCTCGAGCACCTCGAAGCCCGCATGCATCGCGCGCTTCGCCGCGTCGGTGAACGCGACGACGACGGCGTCGATCTCGGCGATGCTCATCGCCTCGGGCTTCACATAGCCCTCGTCGAACGCGATCGCGCTCGGCGCGAGGACCGGCCGCCAGCCTCGCTTGCCGGGCTCGAGGCCCTTGCCGCCCTCCCACGGCGAAGCGGTGCTCGCCTTGCGGCCCGCGTGCGCGAGCTGCATGCCGGGCACCGAGCCCTGCTCCTTGATGAAGCGCGCGATCGGCGCCCAGCCCTCGGCTTGCGCGTCGAGCCAGATGCCGCTGTCGTCCGGCGAGATGCGCCCGCGTGCCTCGACGGCAGTCGCCTCGGTGAACACGAGGCCGGCGCCGCCCACTGCGCGGCTGCCGAGATGCACCATGTGCCAAGGCGTCGGATGTCCTTCGACCGAGGAGTACTGGCACATCGGTGACACCGCGATGCGGTTCTTCAGCGTGACGCCGCCCAGCGTCAGAGGATCGAAGAGGCTGCTCACTTGTTCTTCGCTTCTTTCGTGTCCTTCGCGTCCTTCGCGACGGGCACGCGCGGCTCGCGGTTCTGCCAGTCGAGCATCCACCCGGGATACTCCGGCGGAAGCGCGCTCGCGGCATCGAGCAGCGCGACGTGCTCCGGTGAGAGCTTCACGTCGACGGCGGCGAGGTTGTCGTCGAGCTGACTCTTCGACTTCGCGCCGATGATGATGCTCGTGACGAACGGCTTCGTGAGCTGCCACGCGAGCGCGATGCGCGCGACCGACACGTCGGTCGCCTTCGACACGGTGCGCAGCGCATCGAGCACCTTCGGGAGACGCTCGCGATCCACCGGCGGGAAATCGAACGACGTGCGGCGCGAGCCTTCGGGGCCCGGCTTGTCGGGATGGAACTTGCCGGAGAGCAGACCACCCGCGAGCGGGCTCCACGGCAGAATGGCGAGGCCCTGATCCTGCGCGAGCGGGACGATCTCGCGCTCGATGTCGCGACCGGCGATCGAGTAGTAGACCTGTCCGCTCTGGAAGCGCGCGAGGCCGTTGGCATCGGCATACGCGATGGCCTTCATCGCCTGCCACGCCGCCAGGTTCGAGAAGCCGACGTACCGGACCTTGCCGGAGCGCACCACCTCGTCGAGCGTCCTCACGGTCTCCTCGATCGGCGTCGCGGGGTCGAAGCCGTGGATCTGGTAGAGGTCGATGAAGTCGAGCTTCAGGCGCTTCAGGCTCGCGTCGATCGACGCCATGATGTGCGAGCGCGAGAGACCGACCTGGTTCGGGCCGGGACCGGTACGCCCGCGCACCTTGGTGGCCACGATGATCTGCTCCCGAGGACGTGCGAGCGCCGCGATGGCGCCGCCGACCAGCGACTCCGACTCGCCTTCCGAGTAGACGTCCGCGGTGTCGATGAAGTTGACGCCGGCGTCGAGCGCCCCGCCGACGGTGGCCTCGACCTCCTTCGCCCCGAGCTTGCCGACCACCTCCCAGAAGCCCTTGCCACCGAAGGTCATGGTGCCGAGGCAGAGCTCGGAGACGAGGAGTCCGGTCTTTCCGAAGGGGCGATAGCGCATGGGTAGCTCCGTGCGAAGGGGACGAGGATCGGGGAATAACGATGCCGGCGCCGCCGCGCGCGTTGCGGCGCGGCGTTGGAACGTCGACCCCTGAGCTGCGACCGCCGGAATCAGCGGCCCCAGAACTTTCGCTTGGGCGGAGCCTTTGCATGCATGCGCATGCGCTCACGCTGCGCTTCTCTCTCGAGGCGTTGCTCCATCCACGCATCCGCATCGTCGACGGCGGCAGGCTCTGCGGCAGCCTCGTCATCGGCGGCCATCCGACTCGCCACCGGAGCGGCGGCGACGCGGACCTTCGGGACTGGAGCCTCGGCTTCTCCGTCGGGGGCCACGCGATGTCCGGAGAGCCACATCGATGCGCGACCGAGCGCAGCCTGAGAGCGGCGGGCGGCCCGCACGCATCCTGCTGCCGCCCGCCTGAGCGAGCCGCCGAACAGCAACGACAGCAAGACGAGAACGGTCGGAGCGGCGAAGCCGACGATCGCCCAGACGAGCACGAGAGCGACGAGCAGACCAAGCCGCCCGAGGAAGCGCGGCAAGAGCGGCGCGCGCCGGCCGCGAGCCATGGCGCGCCTCTGCTTCCTGTCCTTCTTCGGCGGGCGCTCCTTCTTCGCGCGTCGCTGCTTCGTCGGCAAGGGCGCGCGCTCGCGGTCGTGGAGGATCGCGAGCGCTTCGTCGATCGATCCGACGCGACGATCGGGATCGGCCACGAGCATCGCCGCGAGCGTGCGCGCGAGCGGCGCCGGCGTTCCCTTCGGCAGCGCGCGCTTCACGTCGATGCCGAGGCCCTCGTGCGGTAGCTCCTCGGGATCGATGCCGGTCAGCATCGTGATGGCCGTCGCGCCGAGGCCGTAGACGTCGGAGCCCGGTGCCGCGCGACCCTGGAACTGCTCGGGCGCCATGAAACCGAAGGTGCCCACCACGGTGCTCCCGCCCGCGGGCTTCAGGCGATCGCGAACGGCGCCGAAGTCGACCAGCGCGAACGAGCCGTCGGGACGGCGGAGGATGTTGCCCGGCTTGATGTCTCGATGAACGACCAGCGGCGCGCGCCCATGGAGATAGCGAAGGGCGTCGGCGATGTCCTCGAGCATCCGCGTCACGTCGGCGGCGCTCATGGCGCGTCCGTTGTTCCGGATGGTGGCGAGGCTCTCGCCCTCGATCTTCTCCATCACGAGATAGAGCGCGCCCTCCTCCTCGAAGTGCTCGAAGTAGCGAGGGAGCCGCGGATGATCGAGCGCCGAGAGCGTGCGCGCCTCGCGCTCGGCGAGCTCGACGTCCTTCCAGGCCTTGGCGCTGCCGACGCGGAAGCACTTGATCGCGACGAGCTTCGCGTCCTGCGGGACCTCGCCGCCGCTCTTCTGCTCGCGGACGTAGCGGCTCCACTTGTCGGCGAGCGGAGCGGCACGCGCGGCGCGCTGGCGAGCCTCGGAACCGACGCCATGGTCCATCGCCTCGTACGTCTGCCCCTGCGACCCCTCGCCCAGCTTGCGGAGGAGCGCGTAGCGACCGCCGCGAAGGAGCTTCGGCTCCTTCGGCTCGGGCGGCGTCGCAGGCGAGGTCACCCACGCTCTATAGCGCGGCGGGCCGGCCTCCACATCTCCGCCTTACATCGTCCAACAGGGCCTGCATCGCGATGGTCGCGAAGCACGGCGCACGCTACGGGAAAGGCTCCGTCCATCGATCGAGGAGGATTCTTGCGCCCTAGCGTTCTCGTAGTGACCGCCGTCGCAGTGCTGGGCTTCGTGACCGTCATCGCGTGCGGGTCGAGCGCGGACCGCAGCTCCTTCGGCGACAAGCCGAACGGCGACGGCACCGGCACCGGCGCGGGAACCGGCGGAGCTTCGGGCGGCACGCTCGGCGGCGACAAGCCGAAGGGCCCCTGCGAGGGCCTCGAGTGCCAGCAGGTCGAATGCATGGGCGGCGCGACGACCACCGTGAGCGGCATCGTCACGGCGCCGAACGGCACGTTGCCTCTCTACAACGCGATCGTCTTCGTTCCCAACGCCCCGCTCGACCCGCTCGCCGACGGCGCCTCGTGCGATCGCTGCGGCAGCGTCTCCGGCAAGCCGCTCGTGTCTGCGGTGACCGGCGTCGACGGCAAGTTCGTCTTGAAGAACGTCCCCGTCGGCAATGCCATCCCGCTCGTCGTGCAGGTCGGCAAATGGCGTCGTCAGCTCACGCTTCCGTCCGTCGCACAGTGCGTCGACAACCCGATCACCGACGCCAACCTCACGCGCTTGCCGCGAAACCAGGCCGAGGGGCACATCCCGAGGATCGCCGTCACCACCGGTCGCTGCGATCAGCTCGCGTGCCTCTTGCCGAAGCTCGGGCTCGATCCCGCCGAGTACACGGCGAGCACCGGCACGGGTCGCCTCCATCTCTATCGCGGCGCGGCCGACCCGCCGTCGGCGCCGATCCAGGCCCCGGCGCCGACCGGCACGCCCGATGCGATGCCGCTCTGGAGCGATCCCGCTGCGCTCGCGAAGTACGACATGCTCATGCTGTCGTGCGAGTGCAGCGAGCACACCGAGCAGAAGCCGCAGGTGGCGCGCGATGCGGTCTACGATTATGCGGCGTCGGGCGGACGCGTCTTCGCCTCGCACTACCACTACGTGTGGTCGCAGACCGGACCGCTCGCGGCCGCCGCACAGTGGATCGGCAGCCCGACCAATCCCGAGAACCCGACGGGCCCGTACCTCGTCGACACCACGTTCCCGAAGGGCGCGGCGTTCGCCGACTGGCTCGTCGCGGTGGGCGCCTCGGCCACGAAGGGTGAGATCCCGATCAGCCAGGCGCGCGAGGACGTCGGCGGCGTCACGTCGCCCACGCAGCGCTGGGTCTATCGCAAGCGCTGGGCGATCCCGAACGTGCTCCCGGACCCGTTCATCCCGGAGTCGACGAAGTACCTCAACGTGAACCTGCCGGTGGGCAAGCCCGTCGATCAGCAGTGCGGCAAGTTCGTCTTCGCGGACATGCATCTCTACGGCGGCGACATCCAGGACCCCGCCACGGCGCTCCCCGACGACGCCTTTCCTGGCTCGTGCAGCAAGGATCTGACGCCGGAGGAGAAGGCGCTCGCGTTCCTCTTCTTCGATCTCTCCTCGTGCGTGCAAGACGACACGAAGCCGCCGTCCGCACCGATCAAGTAGCGGCCGAGCAGCGCCCTAGACGCGCACGAGCTCGATGCTCGGATCGATGGCGCGCAGATCGGCCTCGTCCGCGGTGAGGACCGGCCAGCCACGCTCCCGCGCGAGCAGCACCACGTGACCGTCCGCGGGATCCTTGCCGCCGCACGCGCCGAGCATCATTCCCACGAGCCTCGCCGCCGCGCCGCCGAGCGCCATGACCTCGACCTGGCTGAGGAGCATGGCGACGGGCGCTTGTCGGCCCGTCCCGCCGCGCCAGATCTGCGCGACCACGGCTCCCGAAGTCACGAGAGGGATGTTGGCTCTCACGAGGCGACCGAGCAGCTTCGTGGCGAAGGCGCTGCGCCGCTCGACGCCGATGAACGCGCCGGCATCGAGCACGACCCCGCGCGCTCCGGCTCTAGGCGGCTGTTCTGCCACGACCGCGCTTGCCCTTCGTGATGCGCGCGAATGCGGCGTCCACGTCTGCAAGCTCCTTCGGCGACGCCGAGGTCTCGTCGCAAAACTCGAGGAAGCGGCGCCGGAGATCCTCCTCCTCGAGGCTGCGAGCGACCGCGCTCGCGACCCACTCCGAGACCGAGCGCTCGCGTCCCGCGGCTTGCTTGATGCGCTTCGCGGTGTCGACGGGAAGACTGATGGTGATCCGCTTCGTCGCCATGCGGAGAAATGTACCAGGTTATGCAGTATGCGCATAACGCATCGGCCTGAGCTTGGCCGGCGCTTGAATGTCGGCCCGCGAACGCGCACCATGAATGGACCGGGAGGGTTCGATGCGCGCAGCCGTTCTCATCGTCGCTTCGCTCGTCGCTTCTGCAACGGGCACCGTGGCCCATGCGCAGAACCTCCGGCCGCCGCCCATCGTGGGACCGATCGTCGGCCCGCCCACCGTCACGTGGCTCGGCAAGACCGGCGCCGGCGATACCTCGAGCAGCGACGGCTCGGGCAGCGGCGCATCGTCGACGCTCGAGCCGATACGTCTCGGTCTCATGGCCGACGCACCTGCGGGTGGCGCGACCGCGGGTCCTTGCGAGAGCAATGATGCTCGCTCGTTCGAGTCCTCGACGTCTCCGATCACCCGGTTCCAGTCGGCCTACGGCGTGCGCCTCGTGCCGCGGCTCACGCTGTTCGCGTTCTCGCGGGGCGGCTGCGCGTTCGACGGAGCCGCGGGCAGCGCGCTCGTCTTCGTGCAACCGCTCGCGCCGAAGGTGAGCTTGGTGATGAGCGCCGGCGCCATCTACCTTCCGCACTACGGACCCGGTGGCGGCCACGAGGTCGCCCGACAAGCACGCGCGGACGTCGTGTTCCAGCGTCCCGAGGGACGAACGCTCTCCGTCGGGATCGCGACGCCGCGCAACGGCAGCGGAACGCCACGCCTGACGTTCGGCGGGCTCTTCTGAGCGCTGCAGCGCTGCAACGACGAAAGCCGGCGCCCCCGAAGGAACGCCGGCTTTGCAGGCTGTCAGCGGCTCGCTGCCAGCTCGGTGATCAGTAGCGGTAGTGATCCGGCTTGAACGGGCCTTCGATCGACACGCCGAGGTACTCGGCCTGGTCCTTCGTGAGCTTCGTGAGCTTCACGCCGAGCTTCCCGAGGTGGAGCGCGGCGACCTTCTCGTCGAGCTTCTTGGGGAGCGTGTAGACCTTCTTCTCGTACTTGCCGTGGTTGGCCCAGAGCTCCATCTGCGCCATGACCTGGTTCGTGAACGACGAGGACATGACGAACGACGGGTGACCGTCGGCGCAGCCCAGGTTCACGAGGCGGCCGCGCGCGAGCAGCGTGAGGCGCTTGCCGTCGGGGAAGATGAACTGGTCGACCTGCGGCTTGACGTTCTCTTCCTTGATCTCGGGGTTCTTCTCGAGCCAGGCGACGTCGATCTCGCAGTCGAAGTGACCGATGTTGCAGACGATGGCCTGGTCCTTCATCGCCTTCATGTGATCGGGCTTGATGATGCCCGAGCAGCCGGTGGCGGTGACGAAGATGTCGCCCTGGGGAGCGGCCTCTTCCATCGTGGTGACCTGGTAGCCCTCCATCGCGGCCTGGAGCGCGCAGATGGGG
>JAXDMI010000601.1:0-3195 GCA_034666145.1 Myxococcales bacterium
CTCGCAGTCGTACACGTACTTCACGTGGCGCAACACGAAGGCCGAATTCCAGGCCTATCTCACGGAGCTCACGAAGCCGCCGGTCTCCGATTTCTATCGCCCGTGCTTCTGGCCCAACACGCCCGACATCCTTCCCGAGCACCTGCAGCACGGCGAGCGGCCCACGTTCCTGCTGCGGCTCGTGCTCGCGGCGACGCTCTCGAGCAACTGGGGCATGTACGGCCCGACCTTCGAGCTCATGGAGCACGTGCCGCGGCCCGGTGCCGAGGAGTACATCGACAGCGAGAAGTTCCAGCTCCGCGCGTGGAACCTCGATGACTCGCGCTCGCTGCGGGACGTGATCGCGCTCGTCAACCGCGTGCGTCGCGAGAACCCCGCGTTGCAGCAGACGAACGACCTCACGTTCCACGAGACCGACAACGACGCGCTGATGGCCTACAGCAAGGTCTCGGACGATCGCTCGAGCGTGGTGCTCGTGGTCACCAACATGGATCCGCGCCACAAGCACGGCGGGTGGCTCCAGCTCGACCTCGAGGCGCTCGGGATCGCGCCCGGTGAGAGCTTCCAGGTCCACGACGTGCTGTCCGATGCTCGCTATCTGTGGACGGGCGCACGCAACTACGTCGAGCTCGATCCCGCCTTGTTCCCGGCGAGCCTCTTCGTGGTCCGTCGAAAGATCCGCTCCGAGCAAGACTTCGAGTACTTCCTATGACAAGCCATATCGCTCCTCAGGACACCACGGTGGAAGTCGCCTCACGCTGGGACGCGCTCTTCGACGGCAATGCGCGCGCAGTGCTGGAGCGCGCGCTGCCGGGGTACGTCAGCGCACGGCGCTGGTACCGCACCAAGACGCGGCGCGTGCAGAGTGCACGCATTACGGCGGCCTTTCCCCTGGCTCACGGCTCGGAGCTGGCGCGCATCGCCATCGTCGATCTGTTGCTCGACGACGGGGAGCGCAACACCTACGTGGTGCCGCTCGCGTTCGTCTCCGTCGAAGAGGCGAGCCGGCTGCGCGCGCGCCGGCCGCATGCCCTGGTGCTCCCGCTCCGCGTGACGGGCGGACGAGAGTCGCGTGACGGATACGTGGTCGATGCGCTCGCGCTCGAGAGCTTCCTCGGCGAGCTGCTCGGCGCGATCGCACGGAGCACGACGCTCGAGGACTCGGGCGCGACGCTCCAGTTCCACGCGCTCGCCGGCGTGAAGCCGAACGGAGGCGTCGCGCGCCCCGTCGACAGCGAGCAGACCAACACCAGCGTGCTCTTCGGCGAGAGCTACGTGGGCAAGGTGGTGCGGAAGATCGATCCGGGCGAGAGCCCCGATCTCGAGCTCGGTCGCTTCCTCACCGAAGTGCGCTACCCGCACACGCCCGCGCTCCACGGCTTCATCGAGCTGCGCCGCGGCGACAGCGCGCCGTCCACGGTGGGCTTGCTCCACGCGTTCGTGCCCAATCGTGGCGATGCCTGGACGCACGTGCTCGAGGTCCTCGACGAGTGGCTCACGTCGGCATCGCATCGGGACAAGGCGCCGCCGCGATTGCCGCCGGGCGATCTCGTCACGCGCGCCTCGGCGGCGCTGCCGCCCGAGGTGGCGAATGCGCTCGGTCCGTATGGACCGCTCGCGGAGAAGCTGGGACGGCGCGTCGGCGAGATGCACGTCGCGCTCGCGTCGCGTCCGGGCGACGCGGTCTTCGCGCTGGAGCGGCTCGATCGCGAGACCCGCGAGATGCAGGTCGAGGCGGCGCGCTCCGATCTCAAGCGCGCGCTCGACGGCCTCGGAGCACGAGGTCCCGCCATGTCGGATCCGGCACGGGAGGCACTGGCGGCGATCCGCGCGGGCGTGCGCCGGATCGATGCACGGCTCACCCAGGCGGCACGCCTTCGCGAAGCCGGCGTGAAGATGCGCGTGCACGGCGATCTCCATCTCGGTCAGGTGCTCTTCACGGGCGACGACTTCGTGCTCATCGACTTCGAAGGCGAGCCGGCGCGCTCGCTCGAGGAGCGCAAGGCAAAGCGGTCGCCGCTCGTCGACGTCGCGGGCATGCTGCGATCGTTCCACTACGCATCGGTGTCGGCGCTGCGGGCACGGCCCGAGAGCGCGCGAGCGGCCCTCGCTCCGTGGGCGGCGTTCTGGTATCGGGCGGTGGCGGCGTCGTTCCTGCGCGGATGGCTCTCCGCGGTGGAGGGGACGATCGTGGTGCCCGAGGAGCCTGCGAGCACGCGCTGTTTGCTCGATCTCTATCTGTTCGAGAAGGGCATCTACGAGGTCGGGTACGAGATGAACAACCGGCCCGACTGGGTGGACATACCGCTCGAGGGGGTGAGGGAGATCCTGGGAGACGGAGAGCGAGAAGGAGAGGGAGAGGGAGAATCGGGGACGGGGACGGGGACGGGCACGGCCACGTTGGAGACGAGAGGGAATACGCCCGTGCCGACCACCAAGCCTTCGCTGACCAGCCCGGCGGTGGTGCCGACGGCGCCCGTCGCGCGGGTTGCGCACTGGGCAGTCTCGCCGAGCATGCTCGATCCCAGGTCGCCCGCGGTCGCGGCGTTCAGGGGTGGGAAGGCGACGCATGCGCACGCGCTGCTCGGCGCCCATCCTCATCAGGACGGCGCGACCGATTTCTCGGTGTGGGCGCCGAACGCGGCGCGCGTCAGCGTGGTCGGCGACTTCAACGACTGGAAGATCGACGCCGCACCGCTCGCGCAGGTCGGTAGCACGGGGATCTACGCGGCGCGCGTGCGCGGCGTGCAGCCCGGGCATCGCTACAAGTACCGCATCACGCCGGCGGGCGGGCGAGCGCAGGAGCCCTTCGACAAGATCGATCCGTTCGGCGTGAGCGCGGAGCTCCCGCCCGGCAATGCGTCCATCGTGTGCTCGCTCGCCTACGGGTGGGGCGACGACGGCTGGATGGAGAAACGCGTGCAGAATGCACGTTTGGACCGCCCGATGAGCATCTACGAGGTGCACCTCGGCTCGTGGCGGCGCAACGTCGAGGAGGGCGACCGCCATCTCACGTACCGCGAGATTGCCGCTCCGCTCGCTGCGCATGCCAAGGCGATGGGCTTCACGCACGTCGAGCTCATGCCCCTGCTCGAGCATCCGTTCTACGGATCGTGGGGCTACGGCGTCACGGGCTTCTTCGCTGCCACGAGCCGCTATGGTTCGGCCACCGACCTGATGTACCTCGTCGATACG
>JAXDMI010000602.1:0-9169 GCA_034666145.1 Myxococcales bacterium
TCGTGGCTGACCTTCGACACGAAGTCGGCTTGCAGCTCGGAGAGGTTCGCCTCGCGACGAATGAAGACGAGGACCAACACGACGCCGGTGACGACGACGGAGACGAAGCTGACGGAGAGGATCCCGAAGAGCAGGTTGATCCGCGCCTCGACGAACATCTGGATGATGCCGATCGAGAGCAGGAGGACGGTCGGGACGATGACGAGATAGACGAGGAGCTGGACGATCCGGCGATACCCCATCCGCTGGAGGTTCTTCGCCGCGACCTGCCGGATGGTCGCGCCGGTCTGGGGGATGGGGCTGCCGGCCGGTCGCTCGCTCATCGTCCTGTCGCGTCATCTAGCACCGCCGTCACAATTCGTCCCCTTCGACCGACGAGACAGCGTGCCCCCCGTCAGAACGTCCGTTTTCGCGGTGTTCATGGGAATTTTCCCCGCATGCACGTCGCCGCAAATCGGCCCGCAGAAAACCGCCACCGCCACGGCCACAGAGTCCCCGCCTCCCTCCCCCGCGCCCGCCCTCGCGTCCGCCCCCGCCCCCGCTCTCGCACTCGCTCCCGCTCCCGCTCCCGCTCCCGCCTCCTCCCCGGTGGTGGCACGCGCCCGCCTCGAAGTCGCTCGCGCCGTCACGTACGACCCCTCGTGGTTCCCGATCGCCTACCCCAACGGCGATCCCTCCCCCGACAAAGGCGTGTGCACCGACGTCGTGATCCGCTCGCTCCGCATGACGGGCGTCGATCTCCAGCAGCTCGTGCACGAAGACATCCTCCGTCACCCCGCTGCCTACGCCACGGTCACGCGCCCCGATCGCAACATCGATCACCGCCGCGTCTCGCCGCTGCTCGTGTACCTGCGCGCGCATGCGACGGCGCTACCGCGCTCGTTCGACGACGCCTCCCTCGCGCGATGGCAGCCCGGCGACGTCGTGGTGTGGTCGTTCCGTCCGTGCCCGTCGTGCAGTCCCGATCACGTGGGCATCGTCAGCGATCGCAAGGGACCGCGCGGCATCCCGCTCGTCATCCACAACATCGGTCCGACGCCGAGCGAGGACGATCGCCTCGACGAATGGACGGTGCTCGGCCACTTCCGCGTGACGAGCTAGCGCATCGTTAGAGCGCGCGCGATCTAGACCGCGCGCGATCGTCCCGTTTCGAGATCGAAGAGCGTCTCCAGCTCCGCCGCCCAATGGTGATTGCCCTGCGCGATCAGGATCGCGCGCATCGCCACGAGCATGTCGACGGGCAGCTCGGCGCCCGGCTTTGCCGCGAGCGCGCGGACGGACGCGAGGCTCAGCGGCGGCGGAGTCGTCTGTGCCAGCGGGCTCTTGTGCATGCGATGTCTCTAGCCGCACGCCCTCGCGCATGCAGGTCACCCGGACGGGTGACACGACGCGAATCGTGCCACGCCTAAGGGCGGATCGAGCATCACGCGGGCTTCGCGGGCGGCGGCTCGGCCTTCTTCCGCTCTGCCACCTTCGCGCGGAGCGCCTTGAGCGCCTGCTCGTAGTCCTTCTTCGAGGCATCGATAGCAGCGTCCATGCGATCGATCATCGTCTGCGCCTGCGCGGCCGCAACGTCGACCTCGCCCTTGGTCTTGGTCGCGGCGGCGATGCGGTCGGCGCTCGCCTTCTTCTCGACGTCGGTGCGGCCCGGCTCCGCTTGGTAGGCGTTCTCGTCAGCGATGAAGCGATCGATGGTCTTCTTCACCGCGGATTTGTCGGCCACGAGCCGCTCCAGGCGCGCGCGCTCGAGCGTCATGGAGACGTTCACGTCGTAGCTCGCCTGCGCGACGTCGTCGGCGAGCTTCTCGAGCGCCGCCACGTTCTGCGGGCCGAGCGACGCCTTGTAACGCTCGATGGTCACGAACGCCTCGTTCTTCGCGCGCATTCTCTTCTGGACCTGCTTCGTGATCGCGTCGTTCAGGGCAAACGCAGTGGGCCCGCCGACGTCGGCGGTGCAGTTCGCCTCCTTCACGGTGTGCTGCACGTTGCCGGCGACCTTGCCTGTGATCACGTCCTTGTCGCGCTCCCAGAAGGCGCGCACGGCATCCGCGTCCGCATGGGCATCGGCGAAGTCCGCGCTGCGGCCCGCCTCGTCGGAGTCGTCGATGATCGACTGCACCTTGTCCCAGTCCGGCTTCTTCAGCTCGTCGACACGTGCCGCGAAGCCCGCGGAGAGCGTCTTTTCGCGGGTCTGCGCGTCACCCACTGCCTTGGCCGAGGTGCCGAGCTCGTCCGAGTAGTGCACCGCGTAGTTGGTCTGTCCGGCAGACGAAGCGAGCACCGGTCCCTTTCCGGACGAGGAGCAAGCAGCGGAACAAACACCGAGGAGCAGCGTCGAGGCGAGGAGGATCTTGTGCATGCGGCAGCGATCATCGCCCGTCATGCGAAGCGAGGGCTAGGAAATCGAGTCGTCGATGGCGGCGCGCATGATCGCGACGGGCGGAGGTACGCCGAGCCACAGCTCGAACGCCAGCGCGCCCTGCCGGGCGAGCATGCCGAGACCGTTGTCACAAACGAGCCCGCGCTCGCGTGCGCGCTCGAGGAACGGCGTGCGCTGCGGAGCATAGACCACATCGAGCGCGACGGCGTCGTGCGGCACCTGTTCCCAGCGCACGGCATTCGCGACGACGTCGCCGGGCGCGGCGCCCTTCATCCCGCAGCTCGTGGCCTGCACGATCGCGACGAGCCGTGCATCCTCTTTGTCGGGGACATGCAGGCCGTCCGCGCCGAGCCCGACCGCGACGCCTCGACCACCGGCAGCAGCGAGGATGCGATCGATCTCGCGAACGTACGCCACGGCATGGCCGGTCTCGCCGAGCGAGCGTCCACGGATGAGCACGCGACCGACGAGGAGATGCGAAGCGAGCGCGACGATCGCGGCCCGTGCTGCGCCGCCCGTGCCGATCACGAGGCCGACGCCGCCGCGGAGCCGGATGGCATTGCCGGCGAGCCTCGCGATCTCCTCGGCGAGCGCCGGCGTGTCGGTGTTGTGAGCGCGCACGCGACCATCCGGCGTGCGCACGAGCGTGTTGGCGGCACCGGTGGCGCGCGCGCTCGCGTGCACCTCGTCGACGAGCTTCAGCACCTTCTGCTTGTGCGGCACGGTCACGTTGAGCCCGGCGAAGTCGCCGCGACGGAGCGCATCGACGCGCGCCGGCAGCTCCTCGGCGCTGGTCTCGAGCTTCTCGTAGACATGAGGCAGACCGAGCGCGCGGTACGCCGCCTCGTGCATCGCCGGGCTCCGCGAATGCGCGACCGGCGATCCGATGACCGCAAACCGGAGCGCGCCGCTCATGTCTTCTCACCCCTATCGGGTGCGGCGACGGGCTCGGTGCCCGTGACCTCGGCATCGAACGCTCCCGTCGCGACGCGCACGTGCACCTTGTCGCCGCGGGTGACCTCGCTCGCGTCGCGGATGGCGCGTCCGTCGGCAACGCGCGTCGCGATGGCATAGCCGCGCGCGAGCACCTTGAGCGGGCTCATCGCGTCGAGGCGTCCCGCGAGCCCCGACACCTCACGATGATGCTCGCCGAGGTGCCTGCGCAGAGGCGCAATGAGCCGCGCGCGCTCCTCGTTCACCTCGCCGCGACTCGCGGTGAGCCGCGCGCGGACGATCTCGAAGAGACGCGTGCGGAACGCGAGGACACTGCCCTTGTCTCGCGCGATCCGCTCGCGCGGGTGCGCGGCTCCGAGCCTCGCACCGAGCGCCGTCGCAATCTGGCGATCGCGCGCGAGCATCCGCGTGACGATGCGCGACATCTGCACTACCCGCTCGTCGACGCGCTGCTGCGCCGTCGCGATGAGGAGCCGCGGGTCGCGGAATGCGCTCGCCACCTTTGCGGTGCGCGCGCGCTCGTCGGTGATGCGCGCGTGCATGGCACGACGCAGTCGCAAGCCTCGCTCCTCGAGGAGGCGGCGACGCGACGTCGAGTCCGGCACGAGCATCTCCGCAGCTTGCGAGGGCGTCGACGCGCGCGCGTCGGCCGCAAAATCGACGAGCGTGACGTCGGTCTCGTGACCGACTGCGCTCACCACCGGCACGCGACACGCCGCCACGTCGCGCACGAGCTGCTCGTCGTGGAACGCGAGGAGGTCGTCCTGCGAGCCGCCGCCACGCCCCACGATGATGACGTCGACCTCGGGAATGCGCTGTAGCGCAGCGAGCGAGCGACGCACCGCCTCGGCTGCGCCGGCGCCTTGCACCTGGGCAGGCGCAAGGAGAATGCGAGCACCACCGCGACGAAACGACACTTTGCAGATGTCGTGGATGACCGCGCCGGCCGAGCTCGTGACGACGCCGATGATGCGTGGCTCGTGCGGCAACGGACGCTTTCGGTCCTGGGCGAAGAGCCCCTCTGCGGCGAGCTTCTGCTTGAGCCTCTCGAGCGCCTCGAGCAGAGCGCCCTTGCCAGTTGGCTCGATGCGATCGCCGATGAATTGCATCTTGCCGCGCGGCGACCAGAACGTCGGCTTGCCGCGAAGGCGGACGCGAGCGCCGTCCTTCACGAGGAGCTTCGAGCGCGGCGTGACGTTCGCGCGATAGACGACCACGTCGACCACGGCGTCTTCGTCTTCGTCCTTCAGACAGAAGTAGAGGTGACCGCTCGGCGCGGGGCGGGCGCCGCTGACTTCGCCTTCCACCCACACGGCTTCGGAGAAGTTGCGTTCGAGGGTGCGCGTCAAGATGCGGCCGAGCTGGGCGACCGTCAGGATCGGGGGAGGTGCGGGAGCGGGCGCGGGAGCGCGCGCGGGTGCGGGCGCGGGCGCGGGAGCGGGCGCGGGAGCGGGCGCGGGAGCGGGAGCGGCCGGTTTTTCCGTGGCCATGGCTGTGGCCGTGGCCGATCGCTCGGGCGTTGGCTCGGGCGCGGGCGTTGGGGCGAACACGGCGAAATCGAACGCCAAGGTCTCGCCCGGTTTCGGGCGTTTTTCGCTCATCCTGCCGACTCGATGTCGAGGACGCGCACGTTGCGCTTCTTCTTTTCTTGCTCGGTCGAGTAGCGGAGCTTCTCGTACAGCTTCATCACGTCGGTCTTGATGCCGACGATGCGGATCTCCGGCGTCGTCTTGTCCATCGCCTCGAGGATGATGTTGCCGGTGCCCATGATGCGCTGCCCGAACGGTCGTTCTACGACGTAATCGACGACGCGATAGAGGTCGAGCTGCTCCATCCGCTTCGAGAACACGCCGAGCTCGATGACCACGCGCTGGCTCGTGATCTTGTAGTGCACGCCGCGCGTCTGGAACCACGCGACGAGCACCGAGATCCCGAGCGTGACGATCGCGAGCACCATTCCGCCGAGCCCTTGCACCAGCGCGGGCCGTCCTTCGAAGAGCAGCTCTTCGTTGGGGCCGGGCATCAGACCTTCGGCAGAAGCCTTCACCAGCGCGTCGGACATGCGTAGTAGCGTCGCCTCCGCTCGCGCTGGATGCAAGCGGCGCAGCTCACTGCGTAGGCGCTGCTGCGAAGCACACCACGCGTGCAGAACCGTGAACGCAGCTTCGAAACACAGCATCGCGCGAGCTCGGCAGACGAAAGGCTGACCGAACTGTGCTCGACCTCGTCGAAGTGCGCCGGGATGTCTCGCAGAACCGACGGCATGCGTCGTGCGTATAAGACGACGAGACGAACGCTTGGTCGCGTAGCTTTTTCAGCTCCGGCGTGCGAGCTGGTCGACGAGGTCAATCATGGAAGGGTTCATCACAACCAAGGAGATCCTGCTTCATCCGAAGATGATCGTGGAGTCGTTCGGGTTGCGCGTCTACATGCGGTGCCTCGTGCGCATCGCCTGCCGCTCGCATTCCCGGCCGGTGACGTTCCTCGAGTGCATCTGAGGCGCTGAGCAGTCTTCTCCGCGCTCTCGATCCGCGGTATCGATGGCGGCTCGATGCATCCCCACTCCACGCGCGCCTTCAAGAAGGTCCTCGTTGCGAACCGAGGCGAGATCGCCGTCCGGGTCACGCGCACTCTCCACGAGATGGGCATCGCGTCCGTCGCGATCCACTCCGAGATCGACCGCGCCGCGCTGCACGTGCGCATGGCGGATGAGGCCTATCTCGTGGGCCCCGCTCCCGCGTCCGAGAGCTACCTCCGCATCGACAAGGTGATCGACGTCGCGAAGAAGTCCGGCTGCGACGCCATCCACCCCGGCTACGGCTTCCTCAGCGAGAACCCCGAGTTCGCCGACGCGTGCGAGCGCGCCGGGATCACCTTCATCGGACCGCCCGCGAGCGCGATGCGCGCGATGGGCTCGAAGACCGCCGCTCGCGCCAAGATGGCCGAGGCCGGCGTCCCCATCGTGCCCGGCGCGATGTGCAGCACCACCGACGAGGCGATCGCTGCGGCCAAGCAGATCGGTTTCCCCGTCATGCTGAAGGCCTCGGCGGGTGGCGGCGGCAAGGGCATGCGCCTCGTCCACGAGGCGAGCGAGATGGCGAACGCGTGGGAGCGCGCGCGCTCCGAGGCGAAGAAGTTCTTCGGCGACGACACCGTCTATCTCGAGAAGGCGCTCATCAAGCCGCGTCACGTCGAGATCCAGGTCCTCGGCGATCGCGAAGGCAACATGGTTCACGTGTTCGAGCGCGACTGCTCGATCCAGCGCCGCAACCAGAAGGTCGTCGAAGAGACGCCGTCTCCCGCAGCGTCACGCGAGCTCGTCGCGCGAATGGGCGCCATCGCGGTGCAGGGCGCAAAGGCAGTCGGCTATCACAGCGCCGGCACCTTCGAGTTCCTCCTCGCCGACGACGGCAGCTTCTACTTCCTCGAGATGAACACGCGGCTCCAGGTCGAGCATCCTGTCACCGAGCTCGTCGCCGGTCAGGACCTCGTGCGCGAGATGGTCAGCATCGCGCAGGGCGAGAAGCTGCACTTTACACAGACCGATCTCGTGTCGCGCGGCGCCGCCATCCAGTGCCGGATCTACGCCGAGGATCCTTCGAATGGCTTCCTCCCCTCGCCCGGCCGCATCGAGAGCCTGGTGGTTCCCGCGGGACCCGGCATCCGCGACGACGGCGGCGCGTATCCCGGCTGCGAGATCTCGAGCTACTACGATCCGCTCATCTCGAAGCTGTGCGTGTGGGCTTCGACCCGCGAGCGCGCCGTCGCGCGCATGCGTCGCGCGCTCTCCGAATACATCGTGACGGGCATCCGCACGAACCTCGCCTTCCACGAGAAGCTGTTCCAGCACCCCGACTTCGTCGCGGGCAACTACGACACCGGGTTCATCGAGCGGAACAAGGAATCGCTCCTCGGCTACCCGCTCGTGCCCGAGGCCGATCGTGAAGCGGTCGCCGTCGCCGTCGCCGTCGCGGCCGCGCGTATGGAACGCGCGACCGGCGCGAGCGCAGCCGATGCCGGCGCGACGGGCTCGCGACTCTCGCCCTGGGTCGCGGGACAGCGCGCCCGACTTCGCTCGTAGCTTTTCAGAACGTCGTCGACCAGACGCCGTTCGCCGTGTTCACGCAGAAGTCCTGCGCGTACGCGACGTCCGCGCCGGCGTAGAAGCGCTCGACATAGGGACCAGGAATGGTCGGCCCGTCGGGCCGCGTGCACTTACCCTGGAACCCGGCCATGGGGCAGGCCGCGGGCTGCTGGAAATCGCCGCTCCCGCTCGAGCACGCCGTCGGCACCTCCATCACCTGTGCGGCGGTGGGGTTCGGGTACTCGTTGCACGTGAAGAGCGTGGCGAGGTAGCAGGAGATGGACGAGGCCGCCGGCCCGGCGTCCGTGGACGTCTCGGCGCTCGCGGCATCAATCGGAGCCCCACCGTCGGACGGCGGGTCCTGCGCCGTGAGATGGCAGCCCGTCACCCAAACGAGTGACGCGAGGAGTGACGTGAGGAGTGACGCCGACGAGCAGACCGTTCGTTTCAGCATGGTCGGTTCGACGCGACCGGAGGAGCTTCATTCTGCCCGAGCACGTCGCCCAACCGGACGACGTGGCCCGAGCACCATCACATACCTGCTTCGGCGTCCGCGTCGGCGTCCGCGCCGCCGTCCATGTTGAACGCGCTGAATGCACATTCGTCGGCGCAGCCGCCGGACACGCAGCCGAGGAGCTGCTTGCCGATGTCGAGCGTGCTGGCGCCGCCGCTGAGGAACGGCGCACCGCAGGAGATGGCCTGCGTCTTCACGAAGCAGTTGAGCGCGTCGCCGGCGAGGCCCTGACACGTGCAGTCCATGTTGCACGCGGCGAGCGCCTCCGGGCACACGGTCTTCATGCAGCCGACGCAGCGGCCCGACGTCGACGCGCCGTCGGCGATCGAAGCGTCCGGGATCTTCGTCGTGAGGTCGGCGGTGGTATCGCAGGGCGGCGCGGCGTCCTTCGCGTCGGGGACGCTGGAGTCCTTCATGACGGGTTCGATGGCCGCTTCCGGACCGGAGTCCACGGTGGTCGGTGCATCGTTGGTGGTGCTGCCGCACGCCTGGATGGCGAACCCGGCGCCGAAGAGCCCCGCCGAAAGAACCGTAAGAAAGAATCGAATGCGCATGGTTCCGTCCTCCCAGAAATCCCGCGCTCGTCTTACACGATGACCGCCTGGGGCGCCACCCGTGTGCTCTCGCCCTCGACCATCCGTCGGCGTAAGGTTCGAGGACATGCGCGTCGGTCACGGGCTCGTCCCGCTCCTCTCGTTCCTGTTGCCGATCGCGATTCCGACGGTGATCGCGGCCTCGGCCTGCTCGAGCGACGCGTCGGCGACCCCTGCTTCGACCGGCGTTCAACCGCGATTTCGCCTCGGAAAAGAGACGCTTCCGGCCTTCCTCGACGTGCCGTTCCCGTCGGACGTGTACCGCAAGGACGGACGTTTCGTCTCCGCGTTCCCCGGCCTCGAGCGCACCTTCAAGAACAACGCCGACGTCCTCGCGACGCAGCTCGGTCTCACGACCGGATGGTCACGCATCGCGCCGGTGCTCTTCGCGATCGAGGATCCTTCGCTGCCGTTCTCCGACCTCGGCGAATTCCCCGGCGCCGGCGTCGATCGCCAGTCGCTGCCTGTCGACGAGGATGCGTGCGCGGCCGACGGCAGCTCGGTGTTCTTGATCGACCTGCAGGCGACGGATCCCGCGAGCGCACGCGTGCCGTGCCGCGCGAGCATCCTCGACGAGCGCGATCGCGACACGAGCCGCTTTCTCCTCGCGATCGGTCCGGCGCGCGGCTTCGTCCTCGCCGAGG
>JAXDMI010000603.1:0-7715 GCA_034666145.1 Myxococcales bacterium
CCCGGCCACGACGCGTTCGTCTTCGCCGAGGCCGAAGCCGCGTACATCGCCGGCTCCACCAACATCCTCCGCACCGCCGACCAGGCGCTCGACGGCAGCAAGACCTCGATCCGCAGCTACGGCGGCGCCGCCGTGCTCGGCGTCGTCCATCGGAGCTGGGCGACGGGGACGTGGTCCGACGCCGACGCGTCGAACAAGGCGCGACACGACGCGAGCGCGCGCTCGGTGAGCTCCAGCTACCTCGGTAACCCCACGACCAAGGGCGTTCCGTACGGCGATCTCGTCGCGCAGGTCGAGGTCGGATACGCGTCGGGCGACGCCGATCCCTACGACGGCACGCAGCGGCGCTTCACGTTCGAGCCGAATCACAAGGTGGGGCTCATCCTCTTCGACGAGCTGATTCGCTGGCAGACCGCGCGCTCCGCGACGGCGGCGACCGATCCGTTGCTCACCAATGCGACGCGACCGACGCCCGGCGTCGACCTGTTGCCGACCAACGGCGGCGTCTCGGGCGCCGAGTACATCAACCCGACCTTCATCTTCCGTCCGCGCCATTTCTTCGACCTCAAGGGCGGCATGGTGATCGCGCAGTCGACCACCGAGATCGTCGACCCGTACCGGCTCGCCACGCAGGGCTCGTACGTGAACTATCGCGGCGGCGATCGTCGCAAGAAGGACCTCGGCGTCGAATTCGATGCCGGCTTCGAGGCGCGCTTCCCGCTCGACTACGACCTGAAGGGCGTGATCGGCGGACAGGCCGGGCTCCTGCTTCCCGGCGGCGCGTTCGAGAACGCCGACGGCAGCCGCCTGCCCCCGCAGTGGATCGCGATCGGCCGGCTCGGGCTCCTCTTCTGAGGTCGGTGCGAACCATGGCTTTGACGAAGAACCTCCTTCTTCTCGTCTCGACGCTCGGGGTGGTGACGCTCGCCGGCGCGTGCGGCGTCGACACCGCACCCGACGGGCTGCGCGCGACGCCTCCCGGCAACGGCCCCGTCGTGAAGTTCGACGTCACGCATCGTCCGCTGCCCGAGGTGCCGCTGCCGAACGACGTCGCGACGTTCGCGGATCCCACGAGCCGCACGGGACGGCGCATCAACGTCAGCCTCGTTGCTCCGACGTTCATGGAGCGCAACGCGCGCGAAGACTTCGCCACGATGGAGGGCTGGGGGATCTCGTCGCCCATCAGCGTTGCGTTCGATCGCGCGCCCGACTCCGATCCGCGCGCAGCGGCGATCGATCTCGAGGACGTCGCCGCACGCATGCAAGGCGACGAGCACGATCTCTCGAACGATCCGTTCTACGTCGTGAACCTCACCACGGGCCTCCCGGTCTTCGTCGACGTCGGCAACGGTTACTACCCGGTGACGCTGCGCGATCCCTTCCGCTACTTCCCGAACGACCCGAAGGCCGGCGAGAGCAACCTTGCCTTCGAGACCGTGGAGGAGGGCCTCGGGCTTCCGCAATCGGCGTATCGGCCCGATCTCGACACCGACTTCGACGGCGTCCTCGATCATCCGAACACGCTCGGCAACAAGGGCATCGCCGGCGTCGACAACCTCATGACCTGGTACGAGCGCGAGACCGACACGCTCGTCATCCGTCCCGTGGTGCCGCTCGACGAGAAGACCGAGTACGCCGTCGTCCTCACCGATCGACTGCGCGGCGGCAATCGTCAGCCCATTCGCTCGCCGTTCGCCGACATCCATCATCCGTCGCAGCGCAAGGGCGTCGCGCGCCTCGAGGACGTGCTGCGCGACAAGCAGCTCGCGAACTACTACGGCGACCTCGCCGGCACCGGCCTCTCGCACGTCGCGTTCGCGTGGACGTTCACGACGCAGCCCACGCACGAGGACATGGTCCTTCTTCGTGACGGCCTCTACGGCAAAGGTCCGTTCGCGCGGTTCGCCAGCGACTACCCGCCCGTCTTCGATGTGAAGCAGGTCGCCGGTCAGAGCCCGCAAGGCGAGGACCAGGGCAACCTGAAGGCGTCTCCCGCGGGATCGGCGTGTGCGAAGCGAGCGGCGACGCCCTACGTCATCAAGCTGAACGACCCGGACATCCGCGACTCGTTCCACCAGCTCTTCGAGCAGGTCTTCGGCCTCGACCCCGGCGATCTGGCGGCGCTCGAGAAGGGCTTCGACAACATCGATCACATCGTGGTCGGCTCCTACAAGTCGCCGTATCTGATGGGCGACCCCGCGTCGCGCAATCCCGACACGCGCTTTCACGTCGACTTCCGCACCGGCGCCGGCGACGTGCAGCCCGACACCATCCAGTGGTTCCTCTCCGTCCCGAAGGTGAAGCCGGGCGGTAAGCCGGGCCCCTCCCCCGTCGCGTTCTGGGGTCACGGCGTCACGGGTCACTCCGACGAGATCCTCTTCTACGCCGGCGATTACGCGAAGCAGGGCATCGCGCTGTTCGGTTACAACAACCCCGAGCACGGCCTCGTGTTCGGCGACACCGACGAGACGCTCGCTTCGGCGCAACTCTTCGGCAACTGCCTCGTTCCGTTCCTCGGCGCGTTCAAGAACGGACGCGCGCACGATCTCAACGGCGACGGAAAGCCCGACAGCGGTTGGTTCTGGTGGACCTCGCACATCTTCCACACGCGCGACAACGTCCGCCAAGGCATCCTCGACGGCATGCAGGCCGTGCGCATCCTGCGATCGTTCGACGGGCACGTCGGCACGCAGGACTTCAACGGTGACGGCGTGCCGGAAAAAGCCGGCGATTTCGATGCGGACGGCAACGTCGACGTCGGCGGTCCCGGCGTCCCGTACTTCGCCGCCGGAGAATCGCTGGGCGGCATCATGAGCGGCATCCAGGGCGGCATCGATCCGTACATGATCGCGGCCGCGCCGATGTCCGGCGGCGGCTCGCTCGCCATCGACGTCGGCTTCCGCTCGTACGGCGTCGTCGAGGCCGTCACCGGTCAGCTGATGGGCCCGATCGTCTTCTCGGTCGATCCCAAGGATCGCCCCGACGGCAAGGACATGTCGGCGATGGGCTCGCGCTGCGCGATGACGCAGCGCTCGGTCCGCATCGTCGTCAACGAGGGCGACAACAATCACGAGCTCGAGATCGCCTGCCTCAATCCCGAGGAGCTGAACGAGCGCATGACGGTGGTGGTCGAGAACGTCACGAACGGCGAGGTGCGCTGCGGCCGCACGATGAAGGGCGGCCTCTTCCGCGTCCCCATCCCGAGCAGCATCGATGATCGGCTCGACATCCAGATCTACAACGCGCCCGACGTCGTGAAGTCGTACGACGGCTGCCAGGTGATCGCCGACGCGCCGGTGGGACGCCGCATCTCCACGTGGGAGCAGTCCGCGCTTCACGTGCTCGACGTCGCGACGCCCGATACCAACAAGTGCGAGGAGCCCGCGGGCTGCGCGCAGTTCCGCGACGTCTTCTATCCGGTGGGATCGCCGCTCGGCGCGCCGAACGAGGGCTTCGGCTTCCGTCGGCAGTCGCCGCAGCTGCGTCGGTTCCGCGATCTCGCGCAGGCGGCATTCGATCCCGCGGACCCCATCGCGTTCGCGCCGTACTACATGCTGAAGCCGCTCACCGATCCGGACGGCAACCGTGTCGCGCCGCATGCCCTGCTGAACATCAACACCGTGGGCGACAACTTCGTGCAGATCGCAGCCGGTTTGACGTTCGCGCGCGCCGCCGGCGCCGTGCCGTTCCTGCCGCCGTCGGCTGCGTCGCGCTATCCCGAGTACGCCGACTATGCGACGCCGCAGGAGCTCTACGAGCGACTCGGTCGCAAGACGCCGATGCAGTTCCTGATCGACAAGTCCGTGGTGGAAGGCGTCGCGCGTCTCGGCAAGACGAGCGCAGGTCCGACGTGCCGCGCCAACTATCGCGCCGACACGAACCTGTGCACGAAGCCGTCCACCATCGATCCGCTCGAGTGCAAGAACGCGCTCTACGACGCGGACTGGGTCAGCGAGGGCGGGCTTCCGTACGACCAACCGCACCCCGCCGTGCCGCTACGGCTCGGGCGCGTCGCGAAGGTGCGCGTCACCGACAGCACGACCCTCGCGGCAGCGTGGGAGCCGCGCCTTCGCGGCGTTCCGTTCGCGCCCGACGAGACGGCGTGGTCGGCATCGGAGCGCGTCGTCGCGCTGTGGAACCACTACCTCGTGCCGAAGGGCCAGCACACGTGGGACGTCGGCGACGTGTGTCGCGCATGGGACTTCGCGACGTACGGCAACGCGCTCACCGCGCGCTTCTTCGCGACCGAGGGCCGCGACGTCTACTACCTGAGCCACCCCAAGACGCACGGCTGCCTGGTCGACGGCTCGTGCGACTTCTTGAAGTGAGCTCTGCAAATGAGCCGCGCGAAGTGAGCCCCGCCTAGGTGTCCCGGCAGCGTCGCTCCTTCTAGAACGTGCCGCTGATCCCCCCGGGATCGAAGCGAACGCGGAGCGCGCTCGAGCTGGTCGTCGCCGGCGCGGGCGCGACGGCTCCTTCGTAGCGGAGGCCGCCCTCGCGATCGTGGAAGAACCAGATCGTCGACAGAACGGCGACGGTGAGAGCGCCCACGCCGATCCCGATGGACGCGACGCTCGCGGCGGTGCCGTGGGTGGTGCTCGTGGTGCATCCGCTGGCGCTGGCGCTCCCGTTCGGATCCTTCACGCCCGTGCACCCCGATGCAGTCGTCGTGACGTCCTTGGAACCCGTGGCCAGGCTCGCGACTCCGATGGTCGTGAACGCGAGCCCCATGAGCCCGAACGTCACGGCCAGCGGAGCGGCGATGATCTTCCCCGTGGTGCCGAGCCCGTGCGTGCGATCCACGGTGAGCGTCAGCCGTTCGTTCGGATTGGCCGGCAACGACGCTGGAAGCTCGAACGACGTGTCGTTGTCGGCAGTCCCACCGCCGCCGGCGACGAGATCGGCATCAACACCAGATCCGCCGAGGGCCACGGCTGCCGACGGCGTCGTTCCTTCGAGGCGGACGACGAGGCTGCTGGCCGGACGAACCCAGTACGAGCACGGGAGCGTGCAGACGTAACTGTCGTCGCTGCCGCGGCGCAGCGCCCAGCGCTCGTCGTCGCGGGCATAGAGATCGACCCGCACGGCACCCGCGCCCGGAACGTTGTCGGGCGTAGCGGCCGGCGCAGCAGGTGGTCGCAGTGCGTGCCCGCAGCCGAGCAACGACACGCCGAGCAGCGTGGAGATCGCACTCGAGATGAGGGTCCTCACGCCGCCGCCTCGTAGACTTCGTCCTGCTCGATGCGGGAGAGGACCCAGTCGAACTCGCCGCTCGTGACCTTCGCGTTGCAGTGGCTGCACTCGCCGGCCATGTTGTTGCCGGCGAGCGATCCGCCGCAGCTCGGGCACGCGCCGTCGGAGCGCGGCGTCGCCGATTTCCCGGCGCCGCGGATGAACGTCCAGTACTCGGAGTACTCGCGCGGCTTCTGCCGATCGCCGGCGACGAGCTCGCCGCTACCGTTCGTCGTGTAGTCGAGGCAGCTCGCGAAGACGCGCACCGTGACGGCGTCGAAGAAGCGGTCCTGCGTGACACGCGCCAGATGCACGGTCACGATGACCGGGCTCTCCGTCTGGTTGCGTAGGCCTTGCTGCTGGTACGCGCGCACCCAGTACTGCTGCAGCTCGAAGAGGTTGTCGCTGAGATACGGACGAACGGGGCCGAGGTCCTGCGAGCTCCACGACGTGTGGAAGGCCGAGAAGACCACGCCGACGCGCGCCACGAAGGCGGGCCACCCGAACGCGGGATCACGCTCACGGAGCCGCTCGAGCTCTTTCTTGGCATCGCGATCGACGACGGTCGGCCAGTCGGTGCCGACCTCCTCGGTGGTGCCGGTGAGCATCGGACCGCGTGCCTCGCGCTGGAGGATGGCGACGTCCTCGACGTACCAGTCGAGCTCGCGCGGTTTGCTCACCGCGCCGCAGTAGCCGCACTTCTCGGCGATGGTCTTGTCGAGCGGCGCGCCGCAGCTGGGGCAGCCGATGAGACGCGCGCGCTCCGGCGGTCGCGAGCGCGCCGACGCGTCGCGGGAGAGGCGCCAGCGCTCTTCCATGTAGACTGCAGCTGGTTTCCCGACGAAGTCCTTCTCGGCGAGGTTCGACGTGAAGACGACGTCGAGGGAGACGGTGGCACCGAGCGTCGAGATCGACTCGGTGCGCATGCCGCCGATGACGATCCCGTCGATGCCGTTCGCCGGCAGCGTCGTGAGCGTCGCGCGCGCCGACGTGGACAGATAAGGAGAGAGCGTCTCCAGCGTGCCGTTCGCCCGCGCGGTGTGCGTCTCGGCATAGAGCGCGTAGAGGAAGTCCTCGAGGAGGACGAAGCTGAAGGCGTCGTCCTCGGAGCGGATCGCGGCCAGCGCAGCGGTCACGTTGGCGTGACGCGTGGCGCGAACCACCGCGTCCTCCTCCTCTTGTTGCGTTGCTTCCCAGTGGGCCAGCCGCTGGTCGTCGCGCCATCGCGAATACAAGATGTAGAGGACGACGAGGAGCAGCGGCAGACCGAAGAGCAGCGCGAACGCCTTGTACGCCGGGCGATTGACCGGCGTGTGCACGCCCTCCGACGAGTAGCCGTCGCCGGTGAGCGGCGCGTCGCTCGACGAGGTGCTCGTTCCGCCGTAGTTGCTCGGCGGCGAGGTCGAGCCGTAGCTGCCGGACGTCGTGCCGAAGGTCCCCGAGGACGAGGAGCTGCTCGTCGTCGAACGCGTGCTCGAGCCGAACGACGACGAGCCGCCCGACGAGGAGCTCGACGAGGATGACGTCGAGGACGAGGAGCTGCTCGTCGACCGCGACCCGAACGACGACGAGCCGCCGGAGGAGCTCGACGACGAACCCGAACGGAAGCTGCCCGACGACGACGACGAGCTCGAACCCGAGCGAGAGCTGCCCGATGACGAAGACGAGCTCGATCGCGAGCCGCCGAAGCTCTGACCCGCACCGGGCCGAGCCGCGGCCATCGCGGCGACGAGCACGATGGCGGCCGTGACCGCGAACGCGCGCAACGTGCGGACGCGAGGGCTCACGCCGCGACCTCGTTGGGAAGCTCGTCGGTGTCGTCGGCGGCGATGGGATAGACCTCGGCGAGCCGGGCGCCCATCTGCTCGAGCGACTGCACGAACGCATCGAGGTCACCTCGCCGCCCCGCCGCTCGGAGCGATTCCACCGCGGCCGCATGGGGCTCGCCGAGAACCACCGGATCGAGCCCGACGTCGAGGACCACCACGGTGCCGCGCTCGAACCGCGACAGGTAGACGAGCACCCCGGTACGCGCGCGGGTCTTGCTGATGCCGCGATCGACGAACATCGCCTTCGCCGCCACCTCAGCGTTGCGCGCGAGCGCCTTCTTGCCGGAGAGCAGGCGACGGAGCGCCGGCAGCCGCGAGCACGCGAAGGCGGCGATGCCGAAGCTCGCGAGCTGCTCGAGCGGGAAGTACGTGAAGTCGAACTCCTCGGGCGCGTAGAGGAACACGCAGAGGTACGCGAACGCGGCGATGGACCCCGCGAGCAGGTCCGCTTGACGATACGTCCCCGAGTCGGGGCGCATCATCACCACGATCTCTGCGGAGGTCTTCCTCTCGATCGCGGTGACGGCAGTCGCGACGCGCTGCTTGGCCACGCTGGACGCGAGATCGTTCATGCGCCGCATGATACGCGGATGGACGTCGCGCACGACGAGGACGTCGCGGCCCCGCCGCAAGCCGCGCTGGCACACGGTGGCA
>JAXDMI010000604.1:0-7690 GCA_034666145.1 Myxococcales bacterium
CAGCCGCCACCGGCGTCACCGAGCTCAACGGGCTTCCGGGGACGATGGCGACCATCACCGTCGCCGCGAAGTGCCATCAGACCGTGACCTTTGTCGACGTGCCCGTCGACACCGTCACCGTCTAGATGCCGTTCGTCTTCGACGTCTCGTGTGCGAGCCTCAACGGCGATCCTCCGTCGACGGGCGGCAACGGCGGCAAGTTCGGCGGCGTCGTCGAGGGCGAGCTCGTGTTCCCCGGCGGCGCCGAGTTCAAGCGCACGGGATGGAGCACGGTGCCGGGGCCGCAGAAGCCCACCGAGCGCCGCGCAGCGTACGTCTTCGAAGCGGCGGGGTCGTCGAGCGACGGCTTCCAGCTGCCGCCCGCGAGCGAGGCCATCACGCCCGACACGACGGGAACCACCGGCTACAAGTTCAGCCTCGTCGTCTTCCCCGGCAACGTGTCGATCTACATCGTCGCCGGCCTCGAGGACCGCAGCGAGGATCCTCCGCGTTTCGTGCCTTACGCGATGGGTGTCGCGCGCGGGATCTCGGTGCCCGCGCAGACGCGCGTCACCGGCGTCGACGTGAGCATGGACATCCTCTTCGATCATCAGGTCACGGTCGCGCCACAGCCGCCCGTGCCCACGAACCGCGGTCCGGATCGCTTCGCATCGACGATCGCGCTGACGTTCGGCGCGCAGGGCTTCGTCGTCCTGCCGCGCGGCGTGCAGGTCGCCCCCTACCCGCCGCCGGCGCAGATGCCGTTCGTCGGTGTGCCGTCGCTCGATCACGGAATCACCGGCGAGCAGTACGTCCTCGGCGGCGTCGCTGCGACGGGCGCGAGCCTGCAGCGGCCGGCGAGCGTCGTCTCCTTGATCCGCACGACGAACGCGAACGATCCGGTGTCGCTCGGAGGCTTCCTCGGTATTCCGATCCTCGGTGAGCCGGCGACGGGATCGTGGGGCGGCACGCACGTGCAGTTCTCCGGCATGACCACCGGCGCCGATCTCGAGGTCATCCAGATCGTCTCCGGCAACGGCCTCGTCGCGTGGACCATCGCCGCGCCCGGCGGCGTGACCTCGTTCGACGTGCCCGACCTGCACGCGCTCCCCGGCCCCGACAGCCTCGGTCTCGTGCATGGTCCGATCGAGACCACCGTGCGGGTGGGCCGCATCGACGGTTTCTCGTACGGCAACATGCGTCAGGGTCAGCTGACGCCGGGCTCCTGGAACGCGCAGGCGTTCGATGCGTTGGTCGGCGTGCACTGATGCGTCGGGTCCGGACGATCGCGCTCGGCGCGATGCTGATCGCAGCTGCCTCGTGTCACTTCGACCCCGCGTATCGCGACGTGCCGGATCCGGGCGCGGTGCCGTGCACGGAGGGCGTCGTCGAGTGTGGAGGCAACACGCTCACGCGTTGCCAGAGCGGAGCGCGCCTCACCCTCGACGACTGCGGTGCGCGCGGAATGGCATGCGCACCCGGGCTGCTGCGCTGCACGCCTTGTCTGCCCAGCGCTTCGTCGTGTGACGGCTTCGACGTCCTTCGGTGCAGCGCCGACGGCCAGACGACGGCCAAGGTCGAGACGTGCGACTCCGAGAAGGGCATCGCGTGCCGGCAAGGTCTCTGCAAAAACCTCTGCGACGAGGCCACACGCGAGCACTCCAACGTCGGCTGCGAGTACTGGCCGGTCGACCTCGACAATGCGGTCACGTCGCAAGGTAATGCCGCCGCGCAGCAGTACGCGGTGGTGGTCTCCAATGCGGAGCCGGACCTCGTCGCGAACGTGACGGTCGAGGAGGACACGGCGCCCGTCGGCTCGCCGCAGAGCCTCCGCACCGTGTCGACGGCGCGGGTCGGGCCGCGGAGCCTCGAGGTCTTCAAGCTGGGCCCGAAGGAGGTCGACGGGTCGGCGCCCGGCACGTTCAACACCGGAACGCATACCGCGCTCTCGCGCGGCGCATTTCGGGTGCGCTCCGACGTCCCCATCGTCGCGTACCAGTTCAATCCGCTCGAGAACGTAAACGTGTTCTCGAACGACGCGTCTGTGCTCTTCCCCACTCCCGCGCTCGGTGGCGGAGCGGGTCGCTCGTACGTGATCGCCTCATGGCCGCAGACCATCGCGACGAGCGAGAACCCGGAGCAGAATTTCGGCACCGACCTGCGCGCGTTCCTCACGGTCGTCGGCACGCAGCCGGACACGCACGTGCACATCAAGACGACGGCGCGCATCGTGGGCGGCGGTCCGGTGCCCGGCGGCGTCGCCGCGGGTGGTGAATTCGACGCCGTGCTCCAGCCGTTCGAGGTGCTCAACCTCGAGACCGGCGAGTTCAACGCCGACTTCACGGGGTCGCTCGTCGACTCGACCAACCCGGTCGCGGTGTACGTGGGCAGCGAGGCGAGCGACGCGCCGTTCTACTCGACGATCGCGAGCCGCTCGTGTTGCGCGGATCATCTCGAGCAGCAGGCGCTGCCCATCCGCGCGGCGGGCAAGCGCTACGTCGTGGGGCGTGTGCCCAATCGATCGGCGGCGATCGAAGCTGCGGGCGGAGCCATCTCGCGATTCGACGAGCCGGAGTTCTATCGCGTCGTCGCGACGCGTTCGGGACTGACGAAGCTCACGACGACGCTGCCGCCGCCGTTCGATGCCATCGAGCTCGATGGCGAAGGCAAGAACGTCACCATCGTCGCGCACCAGGACTTCGTGATGACGGCGACGCAGCCCGTGGTCGTCGCCGACGTGCAAGCGAGCCAGGAAGCGGCGGGCGTCGTGCGCGGCCTTCCCGGTGGCGACCCGAGCCTCACGTTCGTGCCCGCCCTCGAGCAATGGCGGAACGAGTACGTGCTGCTCACGCCGGACAAGTACGCGTTCGATTTCCTCGTGCTCACCGCGCCGTTCGGCGCACAGGTGTTCGTCGACGGCCTCCCCGTCGACGGCAAGGTGTGCGAGCTCGCCCCCGCTGACGGTCTCACGGCGAAGGCGCGCAAGGCGCCGAACCCGGCGTTCGTGGTCTACCGGTGTCAGCTGTCGTTCCCGGCCATCGATCCGAACCTGCCGGCACCGATGAACGTGCTGCCAGGACGCCAGAACGACGGCGTGCATCGCGTGCAATCGGACTTCCCGGTCGGCGTCCTCGTGTACGGCTTCGACTCGTTCGTCTCCTACGCCTACGCGGGCGGCACCGACCTCAAAGACATCAACCCTAATTGAACCGGAGGTTCTAATTGAACCGGAGGTTCAATTAGGCTGACCCAAGTGGGCTGCCCGCCCCTCGCGCACTCCGTGCGCGAGCCTCCCCGTTCGCCTTCGGCGCGTCGTGCTGCGCACGACGGGCGTGTTTCGACCTGGCCATTTCGACCGGTGGCGTTCACGGGCGCGGCGGATACTTCATGGCGGTCAGCGGCCATTCGGTGAGCAGCGGGAGGCGGGCGGTGGGGCCCGATTGGCGGATGGCGCGACCGCATTCGTCGACCGTGAGGCGTCGCGGGCCGAACGGCGAGGAGTCCGATGCATCCGAGTCCATCAGCAGCGTCGGGGTGTCGACGCCGTAATCATCGGGGTGTCCCGGCTCGTCCAGGATGACGTGACCGAGCTCGTGCGCCAGAGTCAGGCTCGTGCGGCGCGCGCGCACGCCGGCGCGATCGATGATGACCACGTTGCGCATGCTCGACCCGTCGCTCGCGATGAACGATTCGCCGATGCGCCCACCGCCCGAGAAGAACGGGATGACGACGAGCTCGATGGTGCGCGGATCGCCGTCGTCGACCGCCTTCACGAGCGCGCGCTCCTCGAGCGTGCCGGCCACCGAGTCGGTGTCGCCGAAGTGCTGGAGCCCGTCGGTGAGATCCACGGCGCCGACGTTCACGGTGAGCGTCGCATCCGACGAGGAGAGCACCTCGACGGTGGAGAGCTGACCGTCCGCGCGCTTCATCGCGACGTCGACGCTCGGCGCGGCGCCCGGTGCGATGCGCGCGTTCTCGGAGATGGTGGCGTTCACGCCGGCGCGCTGCGCGGTGCGCTGCAGCTCGAGCGCGACCTGCCTCGTCGACCAGCCCTTCTTCGTGGCGATGGTCACGGGGCGCCCATCGATCTTGAAGCGGATCTCGCCGCCGCTCGCGGGCATGCCGACGTCGTCTCCGATCGCGACGAGGTACGGCGGCGGCGGGCTCACCACCTTCACGTCCATCTGCGAGACCGGGCCGAACGTGATCCCGCACTGACCCCACGTCGCCGAGGCGAGCGCGAGCTCTTGGCGAAGCGCGGCGATGGCGCCCGCATCGGTGCCGCCGACCGCGGGCGCGCCGCCGGGGCTGAAGCGCATCACCACGGGATGAATGGTGAGCCGATGACGACCGATGGGACCCACCGCGGAGGCGCGAGGGCCGCCGACGCGGATGGCCTGCAGCTTCTTGCCCGAGCTGTCGCGTACGACGAGCGCTCCGCCGACCTCCGCCCGCACCGAGCGCGTCGCGACGAGCGGATGCGAGCGGTCGACGTCGTCGACGACGAGCCGTAGCGGCGCGCTCGCCGCGCACGTCGCGCCCGATGCCACGCCGGGATCGCACGCGACCGACAGCAGCTTCACGTCGCGGATCACGTCGAGCGACGCGCCGTCGGCGGAGAGCGAATCCACGGTGAGCGCGCCGAGGGAGTTGCTGCCCTCCGGCGACGTGGTGAGGACGCGGAGCGCATCCGGGTCGTCGTACGTGTGATCGGCGTCGGCGAGATCGACACGGGACGGAGGCTTGCGCTCGATCGACGCCCGCGAGCGAGCGAGGTCGACGGGCTTCTTCTCACCGTCGCGCATGCCGACGCCGTGCACGTCGACGGAGAGGCTCCACTCGCGCTTGCCCGAGCGCGCGACCGCCGACACATGACCGACGTTGATGCCCTGCAGCTGCGCGCCGGCAGGAATGCGCTGGCCCCAAGGGATGGGCTTGCCGCCGGCAATGACCCGCGCGCTCTCGTGACCGGACTGCGGGGTGACCGTCGCGCCGACGTACCGGGCGTCGAGGGTCACGGCGTCGACGCGCGCGTTGGGGGCCACGACCTCGGCCTCGCCGTCGGGCTTGTCGTCGGCATCGTCGTCGTCGCGGTCGGCGATGAGGACCACGTGGTCGATCGGGCCGGTGGGAGCGAGGACGGGCGCGGGTCCGTTGACCGCGCCGCCGATGGTCTTTGCTTCACGCGTCGCCGGGTTGGGCTGGGCTGCCGCCGGCGCATGCGAGAGGACGCAAGCACCACCAAGAAGGAGCGAGGCTCCCGCAACGACGAGTCGAAGACGCAACGTTCCAAGCCTAGCACCCGGAAACGGACCGCGCTTCGTGCATGTCCCACAAGGTGTGCTAGACGGCCGGTCCATGCGTTTCGCGCCCGCCTCGTTCGTTTCGCACGCTCATCGGGCTCGGGTCGCCGCTTTCGTGTCGCTGGCGTCGCTGGCGTCGCTCGCGTTGATCGGCGGCGTTGGTTGCACGAGCACGCAGACCGTCGTGGTCTCGCAGCAGGACCCCACCGCGCCCCCTGCCCTGCGCTCGACGTGCGGACCGCAAACGAGGCCTACCGTCGACGGCACGGCCTGCAGCGCCGTCGGACCCACCGCGATCCCCGCAGGCTTCGAGGCCGGCGCCGACGGCTGGGGCTTCCGCGCCATTCGCCCGACCGCAGCATGCACGGGCGCGACGCGCGCCGTCCTCGGCCAGACGACGTGCGTTCCGCTCGACGACTGCAACGCCGCCTTCCCGCCCGCCGGCGCCACGGCTGTCGTCACCGCCAACGGCGCATCGACGTTGAGCGACACGATCCAGTACGCGCCCGCGGGCAGCGTCATCGCCGTCGATCGCGGCACCTACGTCTACAACGCACACGCGGGCATGCTTGCGCGTCCCGACATTCGCGTCGTGGGCCGTTGCGCGAGCGACGTCATCATCCAGGGCGACGGAACGAACGCCGCCTTCGGCATTCCGCGCGGTCATCTCACCGTCGAAGGCGTGACGCTGCGCAACTTCGCCACGGCCGTCGCGCTCTCCGGCAATACCGCGAGCCTCGATCTGCGGCACGTCTACTTCGAGGCCGACGGTCAAGCCGTGAGCGCCGACATGGGCAGCCAGGTCACGCTCTCGCAGAGCGCCTTCGACGGCGTTGGTCGCTCGAAGGTGTCGAGCGATCCCATCCGCGTCGTGGTCGCGCAGCACGGCTCCAAGGTCGACGTCGTCGAGAGCGAGGTACGCGATCCCACGCGCGCGTTCACCGCCTTCGATCAGGGCAGCGTGGTCAACGTGCGCCGTACCATCGCCACCAGCCGCATACCCAGCGACGACATCTTCGTCCTCGCCATGGTCGGCGGCGCCATCACCATCGACGAGAGCCACGTCGCTACCGAGCGGACGTCGCTGGTCAACGCCGGCGAGTCCAAACGCTATTCGATGGTGGCGACTGACCCCGCGGTCGTGAAGATCCACGCGAGCGCGCTCGAGCAGCTCGGCGCGTACATCCCGGGAACGACGACGGGGGTCATGGGCGGCGCGACGCTCGACGTCGACGAGTCCACGGTCCGCTACTCCTCGAACCTGGGGCTCAGCGCCTTCGAGGCCGGCTCCCATGCGAAATTCCACAACTCGGTCTGGGTCGCCGAAGACGTGAAGGGCCAGCAGAGCTACGGCATCAGCGCGATCCAGGGCGCACGCGTCGATCTCGACGGCACGGCGGTGGTCTCTGCCCGTGGCTTGGCCATCGGCGCATACGACGAGGGCACCGTGCTGTCGCTCACCGGCTCGCTCGTGACCGGCACCGTGACCGCGTCCTCGGATGCGTCAGGGACCGCGACTGCGATCGCCGTTCTCGTGATGAAGAACGCGCACGCCACGTTCGCCGACTCGGCGATCGCCGGTAACGTGCAGCAGGGGTTGGTCATCGCGAACGAGGCGCTCGTCGATGCCGAAGGTCTCGTCGTCGACGGCACCACCACCGATGCCGACGGCTCGCTCGGCGACGGAATCTACGTCTCGGACGACGCGCGGCTGACCATGCGAGCTTCGTCGGTGCGGCGCAACGCGTGGTTCGGGCTCGTGGTGATGCGCGCGAGCGGCGCCGTCGATCGCACGCGCTTCGAGGACAACGCGGGCGGCGCGGTCGACGTCTGGGAGACCATGGTATCGCGTCCGGCCACGGCCGCCGATCCCAACGCGCGTGAGCTGGTCCTCACCGAGGTCACGTTCCCCGGCAGCATTCCCGAGGTGCAAGAAGGCTCGGTCGACGTGACGCTTCCGGCCGGCGCCGTCGTGCCGCCCGGCCTCTGATTCGTCCGTCCGCTCAGTTCCCGGTCGTGGCGCAGCTCGTGACGTGCTGCTGACCGACCGCGCAGCCGATCGACGCGAAGGTGCACGAAGTGACCGGCTGGTCCTGCGACAAGCATGCGCGCGAGCCGCACTCGCACGTGTCGTGATCGAGGCAGCAGATGGCTCCGGGGCACTGCGTGCCGCCGCTCGGGCCGTCCTGCAGCGCGCACAGGCAGCCGTCGGCAGTGGGCCCACAATCGAAGGCGCGACACGAGCAGCGAAGGCCCGGAGCCGGCCAGCCCGTCGGCGCGCAGCAGACCGTGTTGGGGAACGCGGTCTCGTTGCACACGGTCTCGTTGGGCGTGTCCGAGACGAGGCACGTGCACGTCTGGCCGCGCCCGAACGCCGGCACCGAGCACTGCGTGATGTTGCTGGTCGG
>JAXDMI010000605.1:0-3783 GCA_034666145.1 Myxococcales bacterium
GCGCGGTCGAGCGTCTAGCGACGCGTCCACTTCATCCGGTAGACCGGCAACCCATCGGCGATTGCCCGATGCTCGCGCGGGCTCCGCGCACCGTACGGATTCTCACTCACGTGCGCCGAGCCTGCCGCATCGCCGGCAGGCGCGAATGCCTCATGTGCCGTGACGACCCGTTCGTAGAGCTCTGCGCGCTCCTCGACGTCCGTCTGGACGTAGAGCTCGCCACCCGCGACCAGCAGCCGCGCCACCTCGGACAAGAAGACGTCGCCCATCACGAGGCGCTTCGTGTGGCGCTTCTTCCACCATGGATCCGGAAAGTGGAGGAACACGCGCGCGACGCCGCCGTCGGGACCGAGCCGCGGCAACGCCTGACGTGCGTCCTCGCAGAACACGCGCGCCCGTGCCGCATGACCCTGCTTCGCGAGCCGCGCATCGCCGACCGCTGCCCACTTCTTGCGGATCTCGAGGCCGACGAGCCCGTTCTCCGGCGCCGACAGCGCACGCTCGCAGAGGAAGCCGGCCTTGGGACCCGGGCCGACCTCGAGCTCCAGCGCGACGCCTGTCACGACCGAGCGCAGATCGACGCGATCGCCCTCGGGAAGGCGCGGGGCATCCTCATAAGGCCCAGCCTTACGCTTCGGCGGCGTTCGCGGGTCGCCAGACTCGGCTGCACGATCGGGCAGTGACACGGGTGGCCGGATAGACGCGCGCGCAGGGCCGGTCAAGGTCTGTTAAGTTCTCGGCCCATGCGATGGCGGCGGCTCGCGCCCTTCTTGCCGCTCGTCGTCGTGACGGCGCTGCTCGCACGCGCCTCCATCCACGCGGTGCTCTCCAAGCTAGGGCATCCCGGCGCCGCGCTCGACGACGCGTACATTCATTTCCAGTACGCACGCGCCATCGCCGAGGGGCATCCGCTGCGCTTCCAGTCGGGGGAGCCGATCTCGACGGGCGCGACGAGCTTCGCGTGGCCGGCGCTCCTCGCGCTGCCGTACGCGGTGGGCTTCCGCGGCGAATCGATCCTCTGGATCACGTGGATCGTGTCCTTCGTGGCGCTCGGCGCGCTCGCGTACGAGACGTACGCGACCACGCATCCCCTCGCCGGCCGCGCAGCAGGATTCGGGGCGGGCGCGATGACGCTGCTGTTCGGCGGATTCGCATGGTCTGCGGCGAGCGGCATGGAGGTGGTGCCGTTCGCATGGGTCCTCCTTCACTCGATGCGTCGTGCGAGCGAGTGGGCAGAAGACCCGGCGCGACGTACGACGCGAGAGCTGCGCATCCTCGCAGCGTTTGCGTTCCTCGCGCCGATGGTGCGTCCCGAGGGCGTGATCGCGTCGGCCGTGCTCGCCGCTGCGGTCCTGCTCCATCCGCGCACGGATAGCCTGCGCGCCCGCGCCGAGGCGCTGCCGCTCCTCGTGCTCGCGGCCGCGCCGAACCTCCTCCTCTTGCTCCTCACCGGTCACCTCACGTCGAGCACGGCGCAGGTGAAGCTACTCGTCGGCAACCCGTACTTCGCGATGCCGGACGCTGCGATCGCCAACGCGCGCACGCTCGTCACGCAGATCCTCGACGGCCAGGTGTGGTCGGCGGAGTTCCTGCCCAAGGGCGGCGCGCCGTTCGCGTTTGCCGGGCTCGCCGCTATCGTCTGGCGAGCCAAGGTCACGTCGAGACCGTTTCGCGCAGCGGCCGTGCTCGTCCTCGCGCTCGCGATGTTCGTTCCGTGCCTCTACGTGACGTTCCTCTGGAACCGATTGCGTTACCTCTGGCCGTTCGCGCCCGGCTGGTTCATCGGACTCGCGTGCCTCGCGCGCGCGGTGGGCAGGCTCATCGCGCGCATCGACGCACGTGCCGGTGCAGCAGCGACGACGCTCGTCGCCGGAGGCTTCGCGGGCGCGCTCGCAGTTCGTCTCGAGTGGGTCATCGAGGATGCGGCGCAGTCGGCGAGCGGCATCGATCGCCAGCAAGTGGCGCTCGGGCACTGGGCGAACGCCGAGCTCCCGAAGGACGCACGCATCGGCGTGAACGACACCGGCGCGATCGCGTACTTCGGTCAGCGCCGGACCTTCGACGTCGTTGGCCTCACCACGCCGAGCGAAGGGAAATACTGGGTCGCGGGGGCCGGCTCACGTCTCGAGCACTACGAGCGGCTGCGCGTGTCTTCGCCGGCGTCGCTGCCCACGCACTTCATCGTGTACCCCGAGTGGATGGCCTGCGACGTCGTGCTCGGCAAGCCGCTGCACGAGGCGGTCGTGACCGATTCGACCATCCTCGGTGGCCAGGTGATGCGCGCCTACGAAGCGCGCTACGAGCACCTCGGCTCCGGCGAGCTTCCGTGGACCGAGCACGGCGCGATCCTCGACACGCTCGACGTCGCCGACCTCGAGAGCGAAGCGGAGCATCGCTACGAGCTGCTCGGCGCTCGCGACGGCGAAGAGGTCGCGGAGGAAGGCAACGCGCCCGACGGTCGGGTCGTCGTCGATGGAGGTCGCACGCAGCGCGTACGCGAGCGCTTCGTCGCGAAGCTGCCACGCGGCACGAACGTCGTCGCGCTGGCGCGCGTCCAGACCGCCGCCGAGGTCTCGAACGTCGAGCTACGCATCGGCGAGCGCGTGCTTGGCAAGGCCACCGTCGAAGCGGGGCCCTGGACCGAGATCACGTTCGTCATTCCCAGCGATGCCGTGACGAGCGATGCCATCACCATCGACGTGAGCGCCTCGAGCGCGGCGTTCACGTCGTTCCACTGGTGGTTCACCGCCGCGCCGTGACCGAGACGCGACGGACGGGATTCACTTCTTCGGAGCGACTGGCGCGGCCGGCGGCTTCACGACACCGAGCTGCACGAGCACGTCGGCCTGGTCGCCGTACGTCCACACGTGACTGACCTTGCCGTCCTTGTTGATCTTCGCGATGTCGACCGACTGCACCTTCACGTGCTTGTTCGAGGCGGGGATCGGTCCGAGCGGCGCCTTCTGCGTGCCGTCGAAAGTGACCTCGGCGATCGCGTAGTCACCGACGCCCCACGCGTTGTCGATCTTGATCTTGCCGTCGGGGAACGCCTTCGTGAAGTCGAGCATCGCCTTCTTCGCGGCGTCCTTGCCCCGCGCCGCGTCGGGCTCCGCGTAGTCCTCGTGGACCGTGTTGTCGGAGAGAACGCCGAGGAAGTCGGTGTCCGACTTCTTCTCGAACGCGCCGTAGATGGTCTCGAGGAAATGGACGTTCTTGTCGTCGCCTTCCTTGGCCGCGACCATGTCGGGCGCCACGGGCACGCCGACGACGACCGGCCTCACCTTCTGCTTCGTCGCGCCCACCTGACCGGCGATGGTCAGCGTGTCGTAGTAGCGATGCTCTTGCTTCACGAGGCCTTCGGGCGTCAGCCACGCGATGCTCACGCCGTTGATGCCGGCGAGCTTGTCGGTGGCCTTGAGGCCCATGAGCGTTCCGGAGTGCTTGAAGAGGCTCACCCACTCGGTGACGACGACGTCGCCCTTCACCCAGACGCGCGCGATGCCGAACTTGTTGTTCGACGTGCCCGCGTAGAGCTCCTGATAGCTCTTCTCGATCGCATCACGACCGGTGAACGTGACGCGCTGCGGGCTCGCGGTAGACACCGGCCCCGGCGCCACGAGCACGGCGTCTTCCGTGTAGACTGCAGCTGCTTTCTTCGCGTCGCGCGCGTTCTGCGCGGAGACGAGGCTCAGCAGCGATTGCTTGGCGAGATCGGCGAGCGTCGGCGCGGCGGGCTTCGGCTCCTCGCTGGTAGGAGCCACCGTGGCCGGCGGCGGAACACTC
>JAXDMI010000606.1:0-4316 GCA_034666145.1 Myxococcales bacterium
GAACGAGCGAAGCCGACGTCGAGCGGTTCGACCTGAGGGACGGCACGCTGCATCTCCGTGTGCGACGACCGCCTGGTGGCCGGCGCGTGGTCGTCACGGTCCCCGACGGGGAGATCGAAGACGTCGGAACGACGTTCGACGTCGTGGTCTCCGATCGGCATACCGAGCGCGTGAGCGTCCAGGAAGGACGCGTCGTCGTGAGGCTCACCGATCGAGCGCCGGTGACCGTCGAGTCGGGGAGGGCGTGGCGACGGAGCCCGCCCGCGAAGGCAGTCACGGCGACGACGGCCCGACTCTCCGACGGCGAGCGCGAGGACGCGGCGTATCTCGACGTGCTCCGCTTGCTGCGCGAAGGCAACGACACGGAAGCGCGCACCGCAGCGTCGCGCTACTTGCACGACTTTCCCGCGGGCTTCCGGCGCACCGAGATGGAGCGCGTCGCGACCGGCCAGCATTCGCGCTGATCCGTCGCCGCAGTCGTTTCAGTGCCGGTGCGGAGCGGCTCGGCGCGCTGCGGCGCCCGACCCGACGCGATCGGCGCCCAGGTGGCCGAAGCCGGCGCGGCGCAGCGGACGAGCGACCTTCGCCGTCGCTTCTTCGACCGGCGTGTCGATCGTCTTGCCGGGAGCGAGGACCGGTTGCTGCGTGATCTCCTCGTTCGCTTCGACGACCACGGCAACATGCGGCGTACGTCCGGTCTGCGCCGTCTGCGCGGGCACGTTCGCGTGAGCGTGAGACGGTCGCGCGTGACCGAGGAGCACGCCGGTGATCGCGGCGATCACGCACGCGGCGCCGAGCGTCGCCGCGACCGCCGCGCGCGGCACGTGGAAGGCAGGCGTCCGCACCACCGTCTTCGCGAGGCTCTCCTCGTCGTCGAGGCGAGCGGCGTCCGCGCGATCGATGCGACGGCGGGGCGGCGGAACCGGAAGGGGGAGTCGAGCCATGTCGGTGGCGCACTCTAGGGATTGCTTGCATGGTGCAGCGACCCATTTGGGTCTCGATGGCACGTCGCACGTCGCGCACGAGGCGTCGTTCCAGTGCGAAACGAAAATTCCAAGCGCGCTCCGAGATAGGTGTGAAGGCGCTCCGGTTCGGTTGCAACGACCGGGAAAAGTCGTAGATCATCGCGGCTTGCGCGGCCCTGAAGCCTCGAGGATCCACGAACCATGAACCTGGCTCACGACGACGACGGCATCATCGATCTCCGCGCGCTCAAGTCGACGCCGCCACCGCCGAACGCGTTCGCTGCGTTCCCGATGGCTTCGCCGTTCGGCAGCGAGCCGCCTCCCGCCGCATTCGCGCGCGACGCCGGCGACGGCAGCGGCGTGGCCGACGTCGTCCCCGCGCGTTGGTCGAAAGCGAAGACCATCGGCATCGCAGCAGGTGCGGGTCTCTTCTTGGTGCTCGGGGCCGTCGGTGTCGTGTTCGCGTTCCGCGGCGAGAAGCCCGCGGTCATCGCACGCGCGCCGATCACGCAAGCAGCTCCGCCCGCCGCCGCCGCTCCGCCGGCACCGGTCGCCGAGCCTGCGCCGGTCACGGCATCTCAGGCCGCCGCCGCCGACGACTCCTCTACGTCCGATGCTCCGCCGGCGAAGAAGGGCAAGGGCGCGAAGGGTCACGCCGGCGCGGCTTCCAACGCACGCGCGAACGCGAAGACGACGAGCGCGAGCGCGAGCCCGGCGTCGCCGAAGCCCGCCGTCACGAAGGCCGCCGATCCGTGCCACTGCCACGGCGACTTCCAGTGCAACATCCGCTGCTCGGCGAACCGCAAAATCAGCGAGCACGATTGTCGAACAATCGTGCTTGCTGCTATAGGTTCCGAGCTCACGACTTCAGGTGCGCGTCCTCGAGAGGGCGCGCGCGCCACAGCGTTGCCACGCACACAGCGGCGACGACGGCGGCTGCTGCCCAGAACGTGATCGCGGTCGTGAAGGTGCGCGTCTTCAAGAGCCATCCGGTGACGATGTCTCCGCTGAACGCGCCGACGTAGCCCATGAAGTCGATGAACCCCGCAGCGGCCGCGGTGGCGCCGCCGCGCGCGAAGTCCTGCGCGGCAGTACCCACGATGAGGATCTGCGCGCCGTAAAGACAGAAGCCGATCGCGCCGAGGCAGAGCACAGTCGGCACCACGCCGATCTCGACGACGCGCGAGTACGCGAGCGTGAGGGCACCGACCGCGAGCAGGAGGATCGCGATGACCGGCGCGCGCCGGCTCTGGAAGTAGCGATCGGTGACCCATCCCGAGACAAGCGCACCGGCTGCGCCCGCGAGCGGCAACACCGCGGTCTTGAGCGCCGCCGCGCTGACGCCCGAGGCCTGCGCCTTCTGCAGGTGTCCCGGAGCCCAGTCGAGAAAGCCGTAGCGAACGACATCGAGGCCGAAGAGACCCACCGCGAGGATCCAGATCCGCGGGTTCGTGATGGTCAGCATGATCGACTCGCGCATGGGAAGCCGCGGCTTTGCGACGAGAGCGATGGGGACTTCGACGACGCCCGCTTCGGTCTTCAGATCCTCGGTGTCCGGCTTCTCGCGCAGTCGGAAGAGCGCATGCGCGGTGGAGATCATGAAGAGCGACGCCGGCACGAGGAACGCCGCGCGCCAGTTGCCGAACGCGGTCGCGAGCAGTCCCGCGCCGGAGATGGTGAGCGCCGACCCGAGCTGATAGCTCGTGCCGAGCACGCCCATCATGCGTCCACGCTGGTGCGCGGTGAACCAGTTCGACATCACCTTCACGGTCGGCGGCCATCCCGCGGCCTGGAAATAGCCGTTCAGGAATGCGAGGAACGCGAGGAGCGCGGCGATCGGTGCCACGCCCGAGCCCGAGGGTGTGAAGTGCTCGAGCCAATGCGCGACGGGTGGAAGCACTGCCGCCATTCCCGGGAAAGCCACGAGCGATGCCGCCAATGCGAAGAGGACGTTCGCGACGAGCGAGCCGATCATCCCGAAGAGGAGCACGCGCTTCGGACCGAAGCGCTCCGCGAGCTGACCGTTGACGAGCTCGCCGATGGCGTAGCCGATCTTCAGGCTGCCGAGCACGACGCCCATCTCGACGGCGCCGATGCCGAGGTCCTTCTCGATCTCGGTCCGCACCGGTCCGACGTTCACGCGGCACAGGTAAAAGCTGCCGTACGTCACCCAGAGCACGACGAGCGTCCGCCACTGCGGGCGGGTGAACTCGCGTGACAGCTTCGCCATGCACGCGAGCCTAACCTGGAAGGCCCACCCACCGCACGTGACGTCGTCGAAACGCTGCTGCCTTCAGCCGCTCCGAGGCATGCTCGGGGCGAGCGCGCTGATCGTCCGGATGAGGTCCTCGGGCAGGCACGGCTTCGTGAGCACCGCTTCAGCGCCTGCTTCTCTCGCTTGCTGGAGACCGTAGTTCGTGGCGTGTCCCGTGACCGCGATGATGACGATGTCCGAGGTTCGTGGGTCGGCCTTGATTCGACGCGTCGCCTCCCAGCCGTCGACCACCGGCATCGAGAGATCCATGATGATGATCGCCGGGCGCTTCGTGCCGATCTTGTCGAGCGCCTCCTGGCCGTTGCTCGCTTCGTCGACGTCGTATCCCGCCTCCGCGATCGTGCTCACGTAGAGGAGCCGGTTGTCGTCGAAGTCGTCGACCACCAGCACCAGCGGCGCGCGGCCCGAAGTGGGCTGCGCGTCGTTCTGCGTATCCGGGGCCATCAGCTCTGCCCGCGATTCTTTCGTCGTAGGAGCCCGGTGATCTGCTCGGCGAGGGCGTTGGGCGGGATGGGCTTCTCGAGGAACACGTCGCAACCCGCTCGCAGCGCGACGTCGCGCGCGTGGGTCCGCGAGTAGGCGGTCAGTGCGATGATCGGGATGTCCATCGTGCGTGCGTCGCGACGAAGGATGCTCGCCGCCTGCCAGCCCGTCATGTCGGGGAGCGACAGGTCCATGACGACGAGCGACGGTCGTCGCTCGTGCGCGGTCTTGATGGCGACGCCGCCGGTGCCCGCTTCGGCGACGCGGAAGCCCGCGAACTCGAGGAACTCGGCGTACATCTCACGCGTGTGATCGTAGTCGTCGACGATCAGGACGAGCTCGGGGTCGCGCTTCACGATGTGGCGGTACGCTCCCGGCCGTACGCTTTTCCGAATTCCAGACTTCATCTATGGGCGCAGGAGAGCAAGATTTGCCGCATCACGATCGGGATAGTTTTGGGCATTCGAGCCGCAGTTGTGGAGCGCGAGTGTGGCGCCTTTGGACTCGATGCGCTTTCACGAGCCGAGACGCCACATGCGGCGCGGACGAGGTTTGTCCGTCCATAACGAGCTCCTACGTGGCCGCGCGGCGAC
>JAXDMI010000607.1:0-3832 GCA_034666145.1 Myxococcales bacterium
CCGGGGACGCCCTGCTGAAGGACTCGGGTGGCACCGACCACGTCGCGCTCTTCGTTCGCTGGGCCGGGCAAGGACGTCCGGTGGTCTGGGAAGAATATTCCAGCGGGCATCCCGCCGAGGAGCGCACGTGGGAAGGCCTTCGCGGCTTCACGCCCGTGCGTTACACGGGGACCACCGGAACGGCGTCGGGCTCCGCGGGCAAGGGCATGCCGATTCTCGTGACGTGGAACGGCGTGCCGAGCTCCGAGGCATCGCTCGACGTCATCCTCACCGGCGGGCGGACGATCTCTCCGTGCGTTGCCGTGGACGTACTGCGCGATGAGTTTCGCCGGAAGGTCAGCGACGGCCTGGGATACTCGTTCACGGGCGAGTGCGTGTCGCCGCGGATCACGCCGGTCCCCGAGGAGATCGTCGCGTTCCAGGTCTGCACGGCCCAGAACAACGACTGGGCGGCCGCGAAGTGCACGCGCTCCGCCCCGTGGAACCACACGTCCGGCACCCTGCATATCGACAACAACTGAGCCCGCGCGAACAGCGCGCGCTGAGGGCTTGGCCGATCGGCTTGGTCACCGGGCTCTCCAGCTGCGCTCTATGGAGCCTTCTTCATGTCCGCGAGGATGCGCGTGCTCTCGTCCACCCACAGGTCGCGCGCGAGGCCGTCCTTCCACTTGTCGAGTTGCCGCTGCATGCGCGGATCTTGCGACGTCCCTTCGGGCGTCGCGAGCGGTGCGACCTCCATCAAAGGCTTCTGTTCGCGCTTCTTCGGGTCGAGCGCCTCGAGGTCGGCCTTCGTGCGTTTGTGCTCGGCCTGCCAGGCGGCGCGCTCGAGCGACTTCACCGTCTTGTCCTTCCGCGCCTCCATGATCGCCGCGAACTTGGTGATGGTGGCGAGATCCGCGCTTGCGCTGGTGCGCGCGGTGCTCGCGGATGCGAGGTCTCCGGCCTTCCACGCGTGAGGCGTCTTCACGAACGAGACCGCAGGGATCGTCGACCACGGGATGGCGTGCGGGAGCGTGCGCTCGCCGGATTCGACGAACGAGGTCGGATCGGGGAGGAGGACGTCCGGCACCACGCCCTTCAGCTGCGTGGAGCCGCCGCTCACGCGGAAGTACTCCTCGATCGTCACCTTGTAGAGACCGAGCGGGTCGCCCTTCGACTTCGTCTGCTGATCGAGATCGATCACCGCCTGCACGGTCCCTTTGCCATGCGTCGCGCTCGTCCCGACCACCACCGCGCGCTCGTAGTCCTGGAGCGCGCCCGCGACGATCTCCGCCGCTGACGCGCAGAAGCGATCGACGAGGACGACGACGTTGCCGGTGAACGCGACGGACGGATCCACGTCACGGAGCACCTCCACGGATCCCTTGCCGTCCTTCGTCTGGACGACGGGGCCCTCTTTGACGAAGAGCCCGGCGATGTCGCGCGCATGCGTGAGGAGCCCGCCACCGTTGCCGCGGAGATCGAAGACGAGCGACGTGACGCCCTTCTTCGTGAGCTGCGTCAGGATCGTGCGCATGTCGTCGGTGGCGTTGCGCTCGCCGGGCTTCTTCGACTCACCGTAGAAACCTGGAAGATGCACGTAACCGACGTCGCCGCTGCCCTTCGTCTTCAAGATTGCGCCGCGCGCGTAAGAGGCCTCGATGCGGACCACGTCGCGCGTGATCGAGATCGTCTTGAGGGTCTCATCCGCCTTCTTCACCTTGAGGACGACGACCGTGCCCTTCGGCCCACGGATCATGCTCACCACCTTCCCGATGGGCATGTCCATCACGTCCACGGGCTCTTTCCCCTCCTGTGTGACGGACAGGATGAGGTCGCCCGCTTCGAGCTTTCCCTGCTGCCAAGCGGCGCCCCCGGCGACGAGATCGTCCACCAGGATGTAGTGCTCCTGCTCGCGCAACGTCGCGCCGATGCCCTCGAGCCGGCCGGTGAGCGCGATGCCGAGCTCCGCTTCCTCCGCCGGTGGCAGATAGGTCGTGTGCGGATCGAAGGCGCCGTTCAGTGCGTTGATGAACGTCTGCGCCGGCTCGAGCTTGTCGGCGGAGGCAAGCCGCGTGAACTGGGTGGCCATTCGCGTGGCCACCTCTTTCTGCACCTTGTCGCGCCGGCCTTCGAACGTCGCGGGGATATCACCGAGCGCCTTCTCTGCGGCCGCGTCGCGCCTGGCGTCGTCGGGGTCGACCGGCTTCTGGTCCGGCTTCGGGTGCGCCCTTCGCTCGAGAGCGTCCTCGAGCTCCTGCGTCCGCTCGAGGACCTGCAGCTTGAGCACACCGCGCCAGCGCGTCGCGAGCTCCTGCTCGGTCTTGCAGAATGCACGCTTCTTCGGATCGGACTCGAACGACTCGTTCGCCGTGAAATCGAGCGGCGCGGCGAGAGTGCGCGCGACCACGTCCGCGACGATGCGGCGCCGGCTTGCGAGGAGCACGGCGGCCTTACGTCCGAGAACGAGGTCGCCCGCGCGGAGCTCGTCGTCCATGTCCGTCTCGAAGCGCGCGAGCTTCTGCACGTCGCTCTCGAGCAGGAACAGCTTCCCGACGTCGAGATCGTCGATGAGGCTGTGGAAGGCTTCCTTCGAGACGCTGTCGTCGATGGGTCGTGCAAGCACGTGCTCGTGACCGAGGAGCGCGCTCGCGGCGTTCGCGAGGACACCCTCGCGCGCGTCGCGTGGCATGTCCGCGAGCTCTCGGTCGACTGGGCGTGCAGCGTCGGTCGCCGACGACGACGACGGAGGCGATGCGATCCCCGCGTCCATGCCGTGGGGCGAGCGACAAGAGAGCACGAGCGGCACGAGCGCGAAGAGAACGAGGGAACGACGCATGCGCCGGACCCTAGCACGCGTCTCGCGCTTCACTTCGGAGCGGCGATGCCTCGGCGCGTGAGCTCACCCTTTACGTAGGTCCGGAACGCGGTGAGCGTGGGTTGCTGGCAAACGCCTTGCGCCGTGATGACGGTGACCCACTTCACGAGGTGATCTTCGAACGAGCTGATTTGCTTGTACCCGGTGGGGCCGTTGCGAAGGTCACTCTGGAACTGGAAGAACCGGTACTGGAAGCCCGCCTTGTGGAGCGCGACGTACTCGGCGGGGGCGGTCTGGAGGATCTTGCGAAGGCGGTAGTACCCCTTGCCCCAGCACTCCAGGTTCTCGGCGTTGACCGCTACCGTGCCGGTGTCGAAGCTCAGCTTGCGTGGGTTCGAGGTCGGCGAAGAGAGCGTGCCGTACTTATAGGTGTCGCCGTCGGCCGTCGTGCCGATCTCCCACGCGCCGAGGCTGATCGTCTCGGTCCCCATCGGCGTGTCGGCGGGGATGGATGGGATGGCCGGGCACTTGCTCAGGTCGACGTCGGGCGCGTCCATGTCCTGGCCGTCGAGGCACCGGTCCTCGGGCGCCTTGGAGCTGCTCGTCGGCGCCGCCGCCGTACCGCTGTCGGCCGTCGCTGCAGGGGCAGGCACCGTGGGGTCCATCGACTCCTCGGGCTGGGCCTCGGCCGGCGTCTCCGCCGCGGGTGCCTTCTTGACGATGGTTTCCTGGCTGCAGGCAACCAAGGGCACGGCCACGACACCTGCGAGCATTGCGATGAGAAGCTTCTTCACTGGACCTCGGCCTCCACTTATCCCCTCCGCCAGGGGGGACGTTTCCCTACATCGCGGAGCGCACTCTGTCGAGGCAAAGGCGACGGTTTTTCCGCCGTCGCTGGTGCGACCAGACGCCCGGACAGGACCAAGTAGCGGAAAGATCGAGGCCTTCGGGGTTCTCGAATCCGGCGAGCCCCTCCCTGATCTTCTTCTTCCTGGTCTTCTTCTTCCTGGTCTTCTCTCTTCGCCCCGAGCATCT
>JAXDMI010000608.1:0-7862 GCA_034666145.1 Myxococcales bacterium
GGCGTCGTTGACGGACGACAGCGCCTGGATGACGGCGACGCGCACCTCGGGAGATGGATCGCGGAGCGAGGGCAGGAGCAGCTCGACCAGGTCCGGCGTGCTCAGCGCGCCGAGCGCCAGCACTGCGGCGCGACGAAGCGCAGACTCGCTGCCCTGTGCAAGCAGGGCCGACAGACGCTTGGCGACCGCGGCCGCCCGCGGCTCGGCGCGCAGCGCGAAGCGCGCATCGAGCGCGACCGACGGCCATGCGTGCGCGAACGCGTGGAGACCGGCGGGATCGCCGCTCGCCGCCAGCGTGACGAGCGCCGCCGCGCGCACGACCGGTGCGGCGTCGTCGAGCAGCGTCGTCACCACTTTGATCGCGGCCTTCGTCGCTGGCCCCTCGAAGCGGTCGAGCGACGCGGCGAGCGCAGCGCGCACCTGGATGGAGGGATCGTTGCGCAGCAGGTTGGCGCGCAGGAGCGATTCACCGTTCCACACCATCGTCTCGAGCACGGCGAGGCGCACGTCCTCGCTCGGGTCCTCGGCCATTGCGTCGAGGATGGAGAGGTCCGGCTCCGGCAATGCCCCGAGCGCGCGGACCGATGCGGCACGCAACGCCGGGGAGCGCGACCTCACCAGCTCGCGAAGGAGCGGCAACGTCGCGGGGCTCGCCATCTCCTCCAGCACGCGAACCGCCGGAACGAGGAGCTCCGGAACGTCGACCCCCATCATCCAGTCGAGGAACGGCGAGGGATCGTCACGATGAAGGGCCGCCAGCGTCGACTCCACGCGGCGCTGAACCGGGGCGGGACCTGCGCCGAGCCGTCGAGCGAGCGCTCGACCGATCTCCGCCTCGCGCCGACCGGCCAACGCTTCGAGCGCGCGGAGCGCCACGTCCGGGCTGGGATCGCCCACGGCACGGGTGAGCGCGGTCCTCGCGATCGCGTCGCCGGCGCGCTCTCGCAGCGCATCGGCGGCCTGCAGGCGGACGCTCTCCGCGGGATCCGACGAGAGCACGTCGGCAAGGACGTCGACGCTCCGACCACCACGAAGGTGACCGAGCGCCCGAACGGCGAAGCGACGCGACTCGACGTCGAGGCTCGTGCGCAGGAGGTTCTCGTACTGCGAGACGAAGCCGAGGATGTCGGCCGACTCGCGGCCGGCGAGCACGGGATCCTCGAGGTGGACCGCCGCGAAGAACGCCGTGCGCACCGAGGGATCCTCGTGCGCGAGGAATGCCATGACCTCGTCGAGCATCGACGTCACGGCCAGGCCCTCGAGCACGGAGGAGAGCATGGCCTCGGTGCCGACCAGGGCCGCGGCGACGACCTGAGCGGCGGCGTCGGCCTCGCGACTCAGCTCGACGAGCCGCGGCGCGAGAGCGTCTCGCTCGACGCTTGCGAGCGACACGAGCGCGCGGTTCCTCACGAAGAGGTCGGGGTCGCGCGTGCATCGCTCGAGCGCGGCGATGACGCCGGCGTCGCCGGCGGGAGCGCGTCCGAGCGCATTCACGACGGCCGCCCTGACACGACCGTTCGGGTCCTCGACTGCGAGTCGCAACGCCTCACGCGCGCCCGCGTCGGCGATCTTCGCGAGCGCGCCCGCCGCGCTCGCGCGAAGCACCGCGTTCGGATCGCGAAGGAAGCGGCTCAGCACCGGCACGCCGGCCGGGTCTCCGCATTTTCCGAGCGTCCAGGCCACGCCGACCTTCACGTCGATGGACGGCGTCTTCTCGATGTCTCCGAGGCGCAGAAAGAGCTGCTGGCGAGCGCCTCGCGAGAGCGACTCGGCGATCCGATCGCGGACGTCGGGCAGCGCACCGGCGAGCGCGCTGAGCAGACCTTCGAAGGCCTCCGTCGTCGCCGCGCTTCCCAGCGCCGCGACCGCAGCCATTCGCACCTCGAGCGAGGCATCGGTCAAGCGAGCCACCAGCGGCTCGACCATCACCTCGCCGGCGCGATCTCCGAGCGCGGTCACGGCACGCAGGCGAACGGAGTCGCTCGCATCGAGGCTGGCGCGCACGAGCGTCGGGTCGGCATCACGGCCGGGGAGCCTGGCGATGAGCACGATCATCTTCGTGCGCACGAGCACGTTGCCCTGGTCGTATGCAGCGATGAGCAGCTCGATGTGTGGCGCGAGCTCGGCGGGCGGAAAATTGGTGAGCGCGTCGGCCACCGCTTCGCGTACCGACTCTTCGGGGTCGACGAGCAACGGCACGAGCACCGGCGCCGTGTCCGGAGCCTTGAGGCGCCCCAGGGTCTCGGCCAGCGCCGCGCGTACCGGCCACGATTCGTCGTTGAGACGACTCCGCAGGAGCGGGGCGACGCGCGCCACGCCGAGCTCTCCGCAGATGCGCGCGATGCTGGCGCGGACCTCGAACGACTGGTGATGGATGTACGCCACCACGCTGTCGAGAAGCCCGACGTTGCCGAGCTCGGCGACGGCGGCGTGCGCGCGCTCGCGCGTCACGCGATCCTCGCTGGTGAGCCGCCCGATCACGCGGTCGAGATACCCGACGCGCTCGAGGGCGAGCGCTGCACGCCGACGCACGTCGACGTTGGGGTCGCGCAGCGCCGACTCGAGCGGAGCGGTGTCTTCCACGCGAATCGCCTCGAAGGCCTCGAGAGCGCGAAGGCGCGTCGCATAGTCCGGGTCGGCGAGCGCGGCGACGAGCACGTCGATGGCGCGATCGCCCTCGATGCGCGCCACGGCAGCGGCGGCCTGCGCGCGGACTTGCGGAGCGGGGTCTCGTAGCGTGGCGCGGATGAGCGGCTGCGTCGCCCTCGTATCGGCGATGGCTCCGAGCGCCTCGGCCGCGGCCATGCGGAGGAGATCGTTGCGGTCGTGGAGGCGCGTCACGAGGTCCTCGGTCGCGCGGTTGTCGCCGATGCGGCCAAGGATGCGCGCTGCCCACACGCGAGCCATGGGATGTGCGGGATTCGAGAGGAGATCGAGCAGCGGCGCCACCGCGAGCGACCCGAACACCACGAGCGACTCGGCCACGCTACGCGACGAGCCTTCGTCGAGCGCGATGAGCTCGCCGACGAGCAGCGGGATCGCCGTCGCGTCGCGCAGCTTGGCGAGCGCGTTGGTGGCCGCCGCCTTGAAGGACATCTCGTCCTCGAAGCGATCGTTCATCGCCGCAACGAGCGCCGGCACCGCGGAGGAGGCGCCGCCGAGACCGAGGATCTCGGCGGCGTGCGTGCGTTCGCTCCAGCGGCGCCCCTCGGCGAGCGTCTTCGCGTAGTGCGCGACGAGATCGAGCTCGGAGAAGAGGCGACATCCGAGCAGTCGCGTCTTCTCGTCCGTGGAACGCAACATCAGCTCGACGGCTCGCTCGATCGTGGCGGTATCGAACCGCTCGCGGAGCGCCGCCGCCACCGCCGTCGCGCTCGTGCCTTCACCGCTGATGCGTGCTGCCTCGGTCGCCTTCGCGAGCGCCGCCTTCGTGCTCCTCCTGCGGAGCGCCTCGCGCGACAGGACGAACGCGGTCGGGATGATCGCGAGCACGACCAGCGCCGCCGTCATCCACCCCGCAAGCGCCGTCGCAGTCACGGCGGCGCGCCCAAGTGTGCCTGGATCTTCTGCACGAGGACCGCAGGATCGATCGGCTTGTTGAGGAACTCGTCGGCGCCGGACTGGAGCGCCCAGTAGCGATCGGCAGGCTCGGTCTTGGCGGTGAGGATGAGCACCGGGAGCTGCGGATGAAGCCGCTTGATGGCGCGGCACGCCTGATAGCCGTTCACCTCCGGCATGGTCACGTCGAGGACGACGAGGTCAGGCCGATCACGCTCGACGATCGAGATCGCGACCTCTCCGTTGTGCGCGATCGTGATGCGGTGTCCGAGCGACTTCAGCCGTAGCTCGAAGATCTCGAGGGCCTTCGGATGATCGTCGACGAGAAGGATGTGAGCAGTGGCGGTCCCCATGATGTCAGTCGCGACCCGCCGGTGGGCTGCTGGAGGCACGCGGAGGCCTCGACGACGCGAGCACCGTGACGGTCGCCGGCGCCCGTCCGCTCGAGCGCGCGCGCAGATCGCTGGGCAACGTCAGCACGAACGAGGCGCCACCTGCCGGCGCCTCCTCGACGCGCGCCACGCCCCCGTGTCGCTCCATCACGTCGCGCACGACCGCGAGGCCGATTCCGGATCCGGGCATGAGCCGATCGCGCTCGAGACGCACGCCTCGGTCGAAGACACGCTCGCGTTGATCTGCCGGGATGCCCACGCCGCTGTCGCTGACGACGATCTCGACGTCGCGCCGTTCGGTGGTCCCTCCCCGCGACGACGCAGGCGGCCCGAATCGAGCCTCCACCTCCACGGTGCCGCCGGCAGGCGTGAACTTGAGGGCGTTGCTGAGCAGGTTCACGAGAGCCTGCTTGAGCTGCATCGAGTCACACCAGCAAGGCACGGGATGTTCGGCCGCGGCGACGAGCCGAATGCGCTTCGCTTCGGCAATCCCCTGGAAGAGCGCGACGACCGGTCGGACGATCTCGCTCAGATCGTGCTGCCGCCTGCGCAGCGTGAGCCGCGTCGTCAGCGGACGGGCGAGCGGGCCTGCGTCCTTGCGCGTGAGGGCTCGGAGCGCCGCGACGTGCCGGTCGACGAGCGACGATGCGCCGCTCGACGCTTCGACGATGTTCATGGCGTGGGTTCGCTGCAGCTCGGTGACTGGGCCCGCGATGCCGTCGCGCAGGTTGCTTGCGTAGCCCATCATCACGCCGAACAAGACGCGCGCGTCGTGCGAGAGCGTCGCGCCTTCCTGCTGCACCTTGACGAGGCTCTGCTCGAGGGCGCGCAGATCCTCGTTCTCGGCCCGGAGATGGCGCTCGAGCTCGAGTCGCGCGCGGACCTGCTCGACGGCGTCGGCGATGCTTGCTGCGATGCTCTGCGCCGGAGCGCCCGACGACAGGACGAGCGCTGGCCCGAACAACGCCACCTCTTCGAGCGGCGTGTTCCCGGGGGCGACGATGATCCGCGGAAGCCAGCGGGTGCGCGGGTCGCTCCCGAGCGCAGCGGCCGGAACCGCGAAGCGCGAGACGTCGCCCGTGAGGTCGATGAGGATCGCGTCGATGGTGTCCGAGCCGCCGAGCAGCGTCGTCTCCGTGCAGGTCTCGACGACGGCCCCCGCTGCCTCGATGGCTGCGACGATCGCGGCGCGCGGCGACGACTCGCCGATCACCCCGACGACGACGGGCGGCAACGCGGGAGCCGCCAGCGTCATGTGGGCCTCGGGGCGAAGCCCTTGCGGGCGAATTTGTCCCAGCCTTGCTTGCCCTTCAGGAAGTCCCACAGGCCCTTGAGCTGCCACGCGACCAGATACTGGCGATAGCCGAAGTTCGAGATGAAGCCCGCGCCGAGGAGGACGAGCACGTCGCTGAGGCGTTCGTACTTGAACAGCGCAAGCCCGGCACCGCCCGCGCCCGCGCTCTTCTCCGAGTAGATGCAGAGCATGACGGAGAGCGCGCTCAGACAGAGGTTGATCGCCGAGGCCAGCGCCAGGAACGTGAGGAGCGACTTGAGCGAGAGGACACCGAGCATCAGCGTGACGAGCAAGATGACGTAGCCCGCGCACTCGATGAGCGGCGCGGCGGCCTCGAACACCACCTGGTACGGGAGCGAGAAGAGCCCGATCTGCCGGTAGCGCGGGTTGCCGATCATCGAGCGGTGGTAGTTGAGGACCTCGAGGAGGCCGCGGTACCAGCGCGAGCGTTGCTTGCCGATGTCCTTGTAGTTCTCGGGCGCCTCCGTCCATGCCGTCGCGAACGGAAGGATCGCGATCTTGCCGGGCAGCTGCTTGTCGAGGAGGTAGCGGTGGAGGCGGACCACGATCTCCATGTCCTCGCAGACCGTGTGCGCGCCGGCCCCGCAGTACTCGAGCCCGACCTTGGCTCGCATCGTCTTGGTCAGGAAACCGCCGATGGCGACGACGAGATCACGCCGCATGAGCGCGAACACGCCGGAGAGCACGAGCAGCGATCCCAGCTCCGCGAAGGCCACCCGGCCCTGCGCGAACGACCGCATGTACTCGACGATCTGGAACCTCGCGATCCAGGCCTTCGGGAGGCGCATCTCCACGACGCGTCCGTCCTCGACCAGCGAGCCGTTCGAGATGCCGACCTGAACGCCCACCGCGACGATGCCCTCGCGATCGTCGACGATCGGCCGCGCCGCGAGCAGCAGCGCATCCGGTGTGAGGAGGCTGTCGGCATCCATGCTCGTGACGAACTCGCCCTGCGCGACGTTGATGGCGGCGTTCAGGGCATCGGCCTTGCCGCCGTTCTCCTTGTCGATGAGCACGAGACGCTTCAGCCCCTCGGGCAAGGGCCCGCGCACCTCGTAGAAGCCCTTGATCTTCGCCGATGCGAGCTGGTCGTCGTAGTCGAGCTCGGTGCGTACGAAGTGGAACTGGCGAAGCAGGACGTCGACCGTCTTGTCCTTCGAGCCGTCGTTGCAGATGACGATCTCGAAGCTCGGATAGCGAAGGCGCAAGAGCGAGTTGACGCTCTCGCAGATGGTGACCTCTTCGTTGTAGGCCGGCACGAGGAGCGTGACGCGTGGCAGGAAGCGATCGCCGAGCCGGCCCATCGCCGGCCTCACGTCCTCCCCCGCCAGGTCACGGCGGATCGACCGCAGGCTGAGGCCGACGAAGCCCACGTTGATCGCGAAGAACACGAGCACGTAGCCCACGACGAGCGCGTCCAGGACGGTGAGCAGGCTGGAGACGACGGGCATGGGGATGCGCTGCTTTTCCCCCGCGCCGATTCTAGCCGGACCGGAAGCCTCCGAACCACCTCCCGGGGGAGTATGTCGGGCTCCAGATCGGCCTTATTTCGCTCGAGCTCAGGAAAAAATCGTAGGTCGCCTTAAGATTCGAACGGGCGCGTCGTTGGGTAAGTGTGCTCAACGCAGCTCCCGTCTTCGCCCCGGTCGCGTCCGTCCCCCACGTTGCCCATCTCGATCAGCTCATTCGATCGATGGAAGACGCGAGCCGCGCCCTCGAGGCCGGTCTGGCCCAGGTCGGTGATGCCGCGCTCGCGGATGCGCTCGGCACCCTCGGAGCGCTGTACGCCGAGCTCGCACCGGACGCCTCGTCCGAGGCCAGCGGCCAGCTCGAGCTCCTCTACGACACCTGCATCCGCGCGCTCGGCGAGGCCTACGGCGGCGGCAACGACGCGCTCTTGGCGGCCGTCTCCGTGCTCCGTTCGCTCCGCTCGGCCATGACGGGCACGCCGAGCGCCGCGATGCGCCGCGCGGCCTGACTCAGAGATCGAACCACGCGCCGAGCCCGGCCGAGAGCCCGACGTGCACGATGGAGAGATCGTCGGAGCGGTCCTTGGAGTCCGAGCCCTGCGAGAAGGCGGTATCGTGAGATCCGGTGAGCGGCACGTTCACGAGCGGACCGACGTGAACGAGGACGTGCTCGAGCGGAAGCCACACGAGCTGCGGATCGAGATCGAGCGAGAAGATCGTGTCGGTCTGCGTCGAGGTCGAGGTGGCGCCTGAGTTGCTGGTCTGCTCGACGTGCGATTTGACCGAGTAGAAGGCGAGCCCGGCACGGCCCCAGATCGCGAAGTGCGGCCCCAGCGGGAGCACGTACCCCATGCGCGGCGCGAAGCCGAGGATGGTGGTGCCGGGTGCGCTATTGGTGCGTGTCGTCGTCGGCGCGCCTGTGATCGCGCGCTCTTCGGTGTGCGTGGCGGGCAGACCGAACGCCAACGCGAACGACGTGCCGAAGGTGACGCGATTCATCACCGAGAAGTCCACCGCTAGCCGCGGGATGGTGTGGACGGCCGCCAAGGTCGGCTCGCGGCCGATGAAGAGCGCCACCGACGCGCCACTGTCCGTGATCTTCGTGGTCGTGGCGCCCTCGACCGCCGT
>JAXDMI010000609.1:0-6148 GCA_034666145.1 Myxococcales bacterium
GGATCGCGCGATGCATCGCCTGGTAATACTTCGGGTCGTACGCCGAGAGCTTGCCGATGCAGTTGGGGTCGTCCGAGTAATCGATGTGATCGCCGTAGGGCGGATCCATGAAGACGAGATCGACCGAGGCCGGCTCGAGCGGGAGCTTGCGGGCGTCGGCCTTTTCGATGTCGGGTCGATAGGGCGATAGATCGAAGCCGCGCGCCTTGCGGCCGGTGTCCTTGGCGACGTCGAGCGTGGTGCCCGACCCGCAGAACGGATCGACGATCAGATCACCCGGCTTCGTGTAGCGCTCGACGAGGTTCCAGATGACGTATGACGGCGTCGCGCCGATGTACTTCGCGTCGCCCTGGACGGCATCGCCGTAGTGCTGAGACGGATACTCCCAGAGCGTCGTGGGCTGAATCCGCAGTGCCGGCTTGTTGGGTCTCTGATGCATCGCCGCGCACTTTAGCGCGAACGCGAGAGAACCTCGGGGGCGATCAATCGCGGGCGCAGCGGCCGCCGGTTTTGCCGTACTTGGTCATCACCGAGAACTCGAACGTCGTGTTGCCGATGCGATGGCCTTCCCACGAGCCGTTCTTCGACCAGAGCACCTTGGGCTGCGTCGTCGATTGACCGTTGAGGTCAGGCGCTGTCATGGTGCCCGTCACCGTCGCGGTGATCTCGAGCATGAGCCCAGCGAGGTCCTGATGACCCACGGCGTTCGCGCCGAGAGGAAAGCGACCCGGAGCGCTGATCCAGTACGCGTAGTCCCACGGCTTGGCGGCGTTGCCGCCCTCGGGGAGCTGGTAGTTGTGGTTCCAGTTGGCGCGGTTGGGATCGCACGAAGGACACGCGGTCTGCGCGGCCTGCAGCGCCGCTCCCGGTCCGAAGAGCTGCCACGTGCCGTTGATCGTCGCGTAGCCGCCGGCTCCCGGATTGTTTCCCCACGGATAGCTCGCCGAGCCGAAGGCGGCGTTGAATTCGTCGTTCGTCTCGAGACGAGCACCGTCCCACGCGCAGAACGCCGCGAGCATCGGATACGTCACGCAGTTGAGCGGAAGGCGATCGAGGAATGCTTGATCGAACGCGCGATCTTCTTGCTCGAGCGTCCCGTTCCAGTACGTGTGCGAGCCGTACGCGGGCTTGCCGGCATTGCCGACGAAGCATCCCTGCTCGGTGCTCGGGAGCGTCGGAAGATAGGCGGTGCCGCCGAGCTGGTAGTCGGTGCCGTAGGGATACGAGGTGCGGTCCGACGGCAGATAGCCCTTGTACGACTCGATCTGCGCGCGCTGCGTCGTCGAGAGCGACGGCTTGTTCGTGTCGTACCAGCCACGCACGTCGCCGTTCGTGCGCTCGACGAACGCGCGCATGCGGCCTGCGGTGATCTTGTACTTGTCGAGCTTCGTCGAGCGACCGGGGATGGTGATCGCTCCGCAGCAGCTCTCGTGCTTCGCGCCGGGCATTCCCGCCGCCGTGACCTCACCCTCGCCGCACGTGAGGCCGCCGTTCGTCTGCGTGCAGCTCCGGCCGTTCGCGCAGTGCTTGGTGTCGTCGCAGCCGTCGCTCGTGCAGTCGTCGTGGACGTTGCAGCCCTTGCCGGCGTCGCACTTCGGCGCGCCGGTGATCGTGCCGCCGCAGTCGACGTCGGTCTCGTCCGCGTTCTTCACGCCGTCGGCCGCGGTCGGCTTCGAGCACGTCTTCGTCGTCGCATCGCAGACGCCGCTCGCGCAATCGGTGGCGGCGTTGCAGCTCTTGTCGTCGGCGCAGCGCGGCGCCGCCGCGGATGCGCCACCACAGTCGACGTCGCTCTCGTCGCCGTTCTTCACGCCGTCGTCGATCGCGGCGGTCTGGCAGACCATCGCCGTGCAGACCTTGCTCTCGCAGTCCGACGGACCCGCGCATCCGTGACCGACGTCCTTCTCGGGCGCGGTGCACTTCGTTGCGACGCACGCGCCCGACTTGCAGTCGCCGCCGGCGACGCACTCGCCGCCCATGTCCTTGCCGTTCGGATTGGGAACGCCGACCACGGCGTCGTCGCCGGTCTGCGTCGCCTCGTCGGCGGTCGTGGTGCTGCACGCGGCGAGCGCTCCACCGATCAGTGCTCCGCCGACGAGAGAGAGGAGAGAGACGTGGAGCAGGGCACCGACCGGCTTCATCAGTACGGTGAGGCTGCAATCTTACGGCCGAGCTGGAATGCTCGTCCGAGCTCCTAACACCATGAAACTGCAGTGTGTAGGCAAATATCGCATGGATCCGAGGAGATCCGAGGTGCGGGTAGGACCGGCACCACCCAACGGCTCAGCGCGCGCAGCGACCGCCGACGGCCAGGTACTTGTTCGTCGCCTGCCACGTCCGGAAGCCGGTGATCGGGTGCTTGTTCGGGATCGCGTGGCCGTCGAACGCGCCGGTTCGATTGAGCCCGACGGTGCGCTTGGTCGCCGCGGGATCGGTGCCCGGTGTTCCGCCCATCGGAAGCGCGGTGTTGTAGACGTTGCCAGCAAGATCCGAGTGACCGAACGGTCCATCGCCCTTCGGGAACGTTCCGGGCGGCGCGATGAAGACCGAGTAATCGCACTTCGCAGGATCGTCGCCGATGCAGAGCATCGAGCTCGGCATCCAGAAGTCGTAGCGGTAGTTCGCCATCGTCTGATCCGAGCCCGCCGGCGTCACCTTCGATCCGGAGAAGCCCCCTTTGGCGGGATCCGTCGGATACGGCGTGTTCCATCCGCCGGGTATCGGCGTGTTCCCCCACGGATACGTGTGCGCCGTCGGGTCTCCGCCGTCCCATGCGTAGTCGAGCTCGTCGAGCGTCGGCATGCGTCCGCCGTCCCACGCGCAGAAGGCAGCGACCATGAAGAACGTGATGCACTGCTGGGACTTCTGGTCGAGGATGTCTTGCGGATACTGCTGCACGTCGGCGAACAGGTTCGTGTTCACGTCGTCGGGCAAGCGATAGGTGCGCGCGTTGCCGACCTCCTTCGTGAGGCAACCCTCGTTGCCGCCCATCTCCGCCGCGCCGTAGTGGATCGGACCGAGCTGCTGATAGACGCCGTCCTGGCCTTTGCCGGGATCGAAGAGATGCGACGTGCCCGTGACCGCGGTGCCGTCGTCCATCTTGTTCGGGACCCAGGCATCCCAGGCGGGCTCGAACCACGACGGACGGTTTGCCTGGATGAAGCCGCGCACGTCGCCCTTCGTCTTCTCGATGAAGACGCGCATGCGTCCGGCGGTGATGTTGTACTTGTCGAGCTTGTACGCGGCGCCTGGCTTCGGCACGGGGATCGACGTGCAGCAGCTGTCCTTGCCTGTCGCGCCGCACGTGTCGCCACCGTTGTGCTGCGTGCAGCTCCGGCCGACCGCGCAGCGGAGCGAGTAATCGCAGCCGCCGCTGATGCAGTCGCTGTCCTTCGTGCACGCGCCGCCGGCCGCGACGTTGCGCGCGCCGCTGTCGTCGTCGGGGAGCGGGCCGCTGTCGGCGCTGATGCCGCCGCTGCTTCCGTCGCCGCCGCCGGGACCGACGGTGCCGCCTTCGCCGTCGGTGCCCGCCGTCGGCGAGTCACCGCTGGAGCCACCGCACGCCACGAAGGCGACGCAGCCCGTCGCAACGAGCGCGACGGACACGAGACGGACGCGGTTCCGATAGCTCATGCAGCCTCCCACGCGGCAATTGTGACACGCGGCGCTGCGTTGCGCGCGTGGACAACTTCGCGTCCACCCGGGCGTTTTCCGTCACGTTCCGGCGCGCCATCCGGTCTTGCCCACAAAGACCATGCGAATCTTCATCCTCGGCGCGACCGGCAAGACCGGAGCGCAGCTCATCGACGTCGCCCTCGCGCGCGGGCACTCCGTCACGGCGTTCGTTCGCTCCCCGCACAAGATCGAGCGCCGCCACGAGCGGCTCGCCGTCGTCAAAGGCGATCCTTTGAACGTGGACGAGCTTGCGAGCGCGCTGCCCGGTCACGATGCGGTGCTCTCGGCGCTCGGACTGCCGCCGCCCGGCGCGTTCCGTCCGCACACTCTCGTGGAGCATGGCGCGGCGAGCGCGGTGGCTGCGATGACGCGAGCCGGCGTCGATCGCATCGTGCTCGTGTCGGCGGCGGTGCTCTTTCCGGAGAAGGGCTTCGTCTTCGCCTTCTTCCGCTGGATCCTGACGCACATCGCGCGCGATCTCTTGGCCGCCGAGAACATCCTGCGCGCCACGTCGCTCGCATGGACCATCGCGCGTCCGCCGCGCCTCTCCAGCGGCGCGGACGAGACCTACCGCAGTGCTCGTGATGCGCTCCCCACCGGAGGTCGAGCGATGTCGTTCCGTGGTGTCGCCGCGTTCATGCTGGACGCGGTCGAACAGCGGACGCACATTCGCGAGACCGTGGGGCTCTCCAGATGAGCGGGCGCGAGCGCGAGCGTGGCGCGCGGACACCGTCTGAAGATCTCGAGACGTTCGAGCGCTGTCGTCCCGATCTGCTCGCGCTCGCGTATCGCATGCTCGGCGACGTCGGGCGCGCGCAGGACATCGTCCAAGAGGCATGGCTCCGCTGGCATCACCGGCCGGCCGACGTCGCGATCGAAGTGCCGAAGGCATTCCTCGTGACCGTGGTCACGCGACTCGCTCTCACCGAGCTCGGCTCGGCGAGAGCACGAAAAGAAGAGAGTCGCAGCGATCGACTCCCGGAGCCCGTCGATCTCACCAGTGCGGGCATGGATCGGCTGGAGACCCTCGATCAGCTCTCGATGGCCTTCCTCGTCGTGCTCGAGAAGCTCACGCCGGCCGAGCGCGCCGTGCTGCTTCTTCACGACGTGTTCGATTTCACGCACGCGGAGATCTCGGAGCTCGTCGGGAAGAGCCCCGCTGCATGTCGAAAGCTTCTCGAACGCGCTCGACAGAGCGTTGCCGCCGGTCGGCGCATGTTCACCGCAACGCATGCAGAGCACACGCGTCTCCTCCATGCGTTCGCCGGTGCGGCGACCGCGGGTGACATCGGCGCGCTGGTTGCGCTCCTCGCGGACGACGCGATGCTCGTCACCGACGGCGGCCGCTTCGGCCGCGAGGTCGACGGCACGCGCAACCTCCCGCGACCGCTGGAAGGGGCGGCGCGCGTCGCGGCCTTCATCGCCGCTACGTCGCGTCGTGCCGATCTCACGGCGGAGCCGCGCGAGCTCAACGGCCAACCGGCGCTGGTGTTCCATCGCGCCGGCCAGCCCTTCGCGGCGCTGCTCCTGGCGGTCGCCGACGGAAAGATCCAGCGCGTCTTCTTCCACGCCGATGTGGAACGCCTCCGGTTCCTCGGCACGCCGGCGAGCGCGTAGAAGAGCGCTGACAAAAGAAAACGGCCGCTCGGCATCTCGCCGGCGGCCGCTCTCGCGAAGCGCGTCGTTCGCGCGTCGACGGTTTGCGGAGGATTACTCCTTCGCGTCACCGCGCGCGAAGATCGAGGCGACGTAGTTGAGGACGTCGGTCGCGCTGACCTCGTTGTAGCCGAAGTTCTTGATGAGCCTCGACTTGATGATGTCGATCTTCTCCTGCGTGTCCTTGTCGACGACCGCGGAGACGAGCGTCTTCAGCTTGATCGAGTCCTTCTGATCCTCGAACAGCTTCAATTCGAGCGCGCGACGGAGGCGATCGTTCGTGTTCCACGCGAACTTCTTGCCCTCGACGGCGAGCGCTCCGATGAAGTTCATGATCTCGCGCCGGAAGTCGTCTTTCCGGTTCTCGGCGATCTCGATCTTCTCCTCGATCGAGCGCATGAGGCGCTCATCGGGATCCTCGTCCTGGCCGGTGTACTTGTTCTTCACGCGCTCTTTGAGCGTGAACGCCTTGATGTTGTCGATGTAGTTGCCGGCGAGCTTGGCGATCGCGTCCTCGTCCGCGCTGATGGCGCGCTGGACCTCGTTCTTGACGATCTCCTCGTACTCACGCTTCACCTGGCCGATGATTTCCTGGAAGCGCTTCCGCTGCTCGTCGTTCGTGATGAGCGAGTGGTGGCGCAGACCCTTGTCGAGCTCGTTGAGCACCATGAAGGGGTTGATGGTCCCTTCGCCGGCGTCGTTGACGAGCGCGTTCGAGATCTTGTCCTGCACGTAGCGCGGAGAGATGCCCTCCATGCCTTCGCGCTTCGACTCCTTGCGGAGCTCCTTCACGGTGTCCTGCGTGTAGCCGGGCAGG
>JAXDMI010000610.1:0-3771 GCA_034666145.1 Myxococcales bacterium
TTCACCGAGGAGAACGGCGCGACGCGGCTCGTTCCCCGAACGCACAACGCCGATCGCTCGCCCGACTTCGGCGAGCCGCACGAGACCATCGCCGCCGTGATGAAGCGCGGCAGCGTCCTCGTCTGGAACGGCAGTCTCTGGCACGGCGGCGGCGCGAATCAGACCAGCGAGCGGCGCATCGGTCTCGCGATGAACTACTGCGTGGGGTGGATGCGCCAGCAAGAGAACCAGCAGCTCGGCATCCCGCGCGACGTCGCGAAGGGCTTCTCGGCGCGACTCCGCAAGCTCGTCGGCTACGGGCTCTACCGGCAGCTCCTCGGTCACATCGACAAGTGCAGTCCGGTCGATCTGCTCGACGGCAACGGCCCGCATCGCATCGTCGGAGAGATGTAGCGGTGGACCGCGCGACCTTCGGCAAGCGCGCGCTCGAGCAGTTCAAGAAGGGGCGCCCCGATGCGGCGTCCGTCCTTGACGAAGACAAGTCCAGATCCTGATCTCTATCCGCCCCGCTGGCAGGTGACCGGACTCCCCCGACGAGGCGCAAGATGGAGACGGGCGATCGCGGTGCCCGCGGAAGCGCGAGCACGGCTGCGAGCGTGAGCGTGAGCGTGAGCGCGAGCGCGCGCGAGAGAAGCGCGTGGAGCGCGAGAGCGCGGGACCTGTTCACGCGTGCGGTGGCGGTCCTCGTGGCGATCGTGATCCTCTATCTCGCGACGCGCTAGAGGGGTGGACGCGCGCGTTCGCGCGGTTTTCGCGCGTCCCCGAGCGATCGTGTGCCAACGCTCGCGCTCCCGCAATTTTCGGCCTCTACGCGATCGCGGCATGTGCGATCGGGTGGGCGGGTCAGCCAAGGGCCGCGACCTGGGCCTTACCACGAAGTGCAACGTCATCTGCGGGGTCGCGTGGTTGGCGGCTCATCGCTAGACTCCGGCCCATGGCGCGCAGCGAAGACTTCGGGGAGGCGGACGTCACGCGGGCGAAGCACGCGAACCCTCTCGTGGTGCCGGGCCCGGCGTCCGAGGTCGAGCTCGTGCGCTTGCACGTCGTCGTGGAGCGCGTGGCTGGTGTCGATTCGGGCGAGACGTTGGTCTTCGATGGCGACGTCTGTCGCATCGGCTCGCATGCCTCGAACGATCTGGTGCTCGACGACAAGACCATCTCTCGTTTCCATTGCCGCATCGCGCGCGAGGGCGGCGCGTGGCGCATCACCGATACCGGCTCGCGGAACGGCACGCGTCTCGACGGCGTGAAGGTGCTCGCGGCCGAGCTCGACAAGGAGTCGGTGCTGGTGCTCGGCGAGTCGGCGATCCGTGTGAAGCCGGTGAGCCGCGGCCATGTGAGCCGGATCGCGGCGCCGGCGCAGTTCGGCGGCATCGTCGGACAGAGCGCGGCGATGCAGCGGATGTTCGCCGTGCTCGAGCGCGTGGCAGCGAGCGAGATCGACGTGCTCATCCATGGCGAGAGCGGCACGGGCAAAGAGCTCGTGGCGACCGAGCTCGTGCAGAGGAGCGCGCGTGCCGACGGACCGGTGGTGGTCGTCGACTGTGGATCGATCTCGCCGAACCTCGTCGAGAGCGAGCTCTTCGGGCATGTGCGGGGCGCCTTCACCGGCGCCGATCGCGAGCGCGAGGGCGCGTTCGAGGCGGCGGACGGCGGCACTCTGTTCCTCGACGAGATCGGCGAGCTTCCGCTGGAGCTCCAGCCGAAGCTGCTGCGCGCGCTCGAGGCGCGCGAGGTGCGTCGCGTCGGTCAGACGAAGATGAAGCGCATCGACGTGCGCGTCATCGCTGCGACGAATCGCGATCTCGAGCGCGAGGTGAATCGCGGTCGCTTCCGCGAGGACCTCTACTATCGCCTCGCGAAGGTGAGCGTGCGGGTGCCGTCGCTTCGGGATCGTCTGGAGGACATCCCGCTGCTGGTGACGACCTTCCTCGCCTCGGTGGGCGGCCGTGAGGCTTCGAAGCTGTTCTCGCCGATGGTGATCGAGGAGATGCTTCTCCATGACTGGCCGGGCAACGTCCGCGAGCTGAAGAACTACGTGGAGCGCAGCGTGGTGCTGGACGACGTCCCGCCGCCGTCGCGTCGTAGCGGCACGATCCGCGCGTATGGTCGCCCGGCCCCGGGCGAGCCGGACGGCACCGAAGTCCGCAATGCGGACGGCCGCACGGAGCTTCGCTCGGATCCCCCGCGCTCGAGCGCCTCCGACGCGCCGCCGAGCGACGTCCCGTTCCGCGTGGCGAAGGAGACCGCGATCGCAGCGTTCGAGAAGTCGTACCTCGGCCCGCTGATCGAACGCTGCAACGGCAACGTGAGCCAGGCGGCGCGCGAGGCGAAGATGGACCGGATGTATCTGCACCAGCTGGCGCAGAAGCATGGGTTCAAGGTGGGGCGGAAGGTCTAGCGTCCGAAGGCGGAGCAGGAGCAGGACGGCGCACGAGCGTCGTTCGTTCCTCGCGCGAAGCAGACGCTCGAGCGGCCGACAGAGATTTGGATGGTACCGTTCCGTCGCAAGGACGGCAGTGTCGTCATGCGCAACCGTCGATCGGGACCTACGAGGGCCGCGATCTCGGCTACGTCGTGATCGTCGAGCGAGGCGACAACGGAAACGCCTCTGGACCGTGTACCTGCTATGGCGCGCGAAGTAGCAACCCCATGCCTCCCGACGAAGCATGGGGCCAGGCGACGCTTCAACGGGCGGTCGGGCCCTCTGCGCGCCTACTCACTGAGCATGTCACCGAGCTCCCCAGATGGCGAGCGCAGCCACTTCGGTAAGCGCAGCTGCGTTGCGGATGTTCGCTCCGCGTCTCGCGCGGTTGGACGGGAGGTGCACACCACCGCGACGGTCCAGCCAGCGCGACGGTGGGTCGGGGGGTTGGTTCGAAGGGGGAGACTCCGGACGCGGGATCGTGGTCTCAGAGTCACCATGCGACCCCTGGAAAAGCGATGGATCCCATAGGGGATCGGCAGATCCGCGTTGCCGCGGTCTCCGGCCCACCCTACTGGTCCATCCCTTGTCCCGTCACGAGAGCGACGGAGCGGCGGCGCGGGCGGTGATTTATGGCCCAGTCAAGGTGTCGTCGCTGGCGCTCACGTCTTCTGTGGCCACGCACGTTTGGTTTGTGGGGCTTGGCGGCGCTCCGCCGTGGGGGCGCACGGGCGGTGGGGCTTGCGGGTACGGTCGCTTCGGACGCCGGCGTGGGCGGGCAATTCGGGCCGCATCGGTCGAGTGGGCGCGAGAGCGGGTGCGGGCGCGAGAGCGAGAGCGAGAGCGGCTGGAGCGAGTGCGAGTGCGGGAGGGAAGCGGGAGCGGGAGCGCGTGCGGGCGCGAGCGGGCTGGGGCGACAGCGCCTCGGAGAGCGCGTGGGGGCTTTAGAGCTGGGCGACAGCGCGTGCGGGCGCAGGATAGGGGCGCTGCGCGGGCAGGCGGAAAGAGAGATGCGCCGTGGAGATCCGGTGGCCGCCCTTCGTTATTACTGCCCAATCAAGATGGCCCCCCGGGTGCCCGAGCGCTTGTTAGCGCGTCGTTTCCTTCGGATCGATCAGGCCATGGAAGGTGTGCCAGCCTTTGCCGAGGAGCCAGGTTCTCGGGCGCTGCTCTGGCCACACGCCGTATTCAGGGTACGTGACGACCGGCTTCGTGAAGCCGACGAAGCGCCACGCTGACGAGAATGGATCGACGAAGCCATCACCGATGAAGGTGGTGCCGTGCTTCGCCGCGTTGCGGAAGACGTAGACCAGCGCTCGGCGGACCTCCTGCGGCGTCTCCAGCTC
>JAXDMI010000611.1:0-3655 GCA_034666145.1 Myxococcales bacterium
TGATCGCGCGATGATCGCGCTGCGGGCCGAAGCCACGAAGGAGCACTTGCTCCTCGGCAACGTGCTCGTGGTCGCGGTGTGCGCGCTCGTCTACGAGCTGCTGTGCGGGACCCTTGCGAGCTACCTGCTCGGCGACGCGGTCCTCCAGTTCTCGCTCGTGCTCGGGACCTATCTCTTCGCGATGGGCGTGGGAGCGTGGCTCTCGAAGAGCCTCGAGGCACGCGCCGCCTCGCGCTACGTGCAGACCGAGCTGGCCCTCGCGCTCGTCGGCGGGCTCTCGGTGCCTCTGCTGCTCGCGGGCGTCGCAGCACACGTTCCGCTGCGTCCTGCGCTGTACACGGTGGTGTTCCTGGTCGGCGCGCTCGTAGGCGTGGAGCTGCCGTTGCTCGTGAAGATCCTGCGGAGCCGAACGGCAAGCAACGCCGAGAGCGATCACGGCGGAGCACACGCGAGCTTCGGCGACGTCGTTGCGCGCGCGCTCGCCTACGACTACGTCGGCGCGCTCGCTGCCTCGTTGCTCTTCCCGCTCCTGCTGGTGCCGCGCCTCGGCCTCGTGAAGACGTCGGTGGCGGCGGGCGCCGTCAATGCCGTGGTCGCGCTGTCGGCGACGTTCGTGGTGCGCGTGGAGCGCCCCGGCATCGTGCGCGTAGTGGGCGCGGTCGTGCTCCTCGTGCTCGCGGTGACCTTCGTTCGAGGCGAGGCCTGGGTCGCCTCCGCCACGGACTGATCGTGAGCTCTCCGTGAGTCTCAGCCGACGCGACCTGCTCGCGGCATTCCTGGGCGCGCCGCTCGCGTTCGCCGCATGCAAGACGAAGAGGCGCGTGCCCGAAGGCGAGCTGGCCTTCGAGCCCGATCGCCTCGGTCATCGCATCCGCGACGAGAAGCCGCCCGTCATCCCCGCCGACAAGTGGGAGCGCGCCGGCATCGTGATCGTTGGCGCCGGCATCGCAGGTCTCTCGGCGGCGCGACGACTCCTCGCCAAGGGCTACGACGACTTCGTGGTCCTCGAGCTCGACACCGCGGCGGGCGGCACGGCGCGCAGCGGGGCCAACGGCACGAGCGCTTATCCGTGGGGCGCGCACTACATCACCGCGCCGATGAAGGAGAACGCCGACCTCCTCGATCTCCTCCGCGAGCTCGATCTCGTCGAAGGCACCGACGCCGCCGGTGAGCCGACGTTCCGCGAGGAGCTCCTGTGCCGCGAGCCGCAGGAGCGCATCTTCGCGGGCGGCGAATGGCACGAGGGCCTCTACCTCCACGACGGCGAGTCGGAGGACGACAAGCAGCAATTCGCGCGCTTCAAGGAGATCATCGAGCGCTACGCCGCGATGAAGGACGCGAAGGGCCGACGCGCCTTCGCCGTCCCCACGTCGCAGGGCTCCGACGACGCCGAGCTCACCGCGCTCGACAAGACGAGCATCAAGGAGTGGCTCGCGCGCGAGAAGCTGACGTCGGAGCGACTACTGTGGCTCGTCGACTATGCCTGCCGCGACGACTTCGGCGCGCGCGCCGCGCACACGAGCGCATGGGCGGGCATCCACTATCACGCGTCGCGCCTCGTCGGTCCGGGACGCGATCCGCAGGCGGTACTGACCTGGCCGGCGGGCAACGGCTGGCTCGTCGGCAAGCTGCAGGAGAAGCTCCGCACGAAGCTGCGCCTTGGTCTCGCCGTCGCCGACGTCGCGCCGACCACCAACGCGGAGAGCGGCAAGACCGGCGTCGACGTGATCGCCATCGGGACCGCGCCGCGTGCCCTCGGAATCCACGCGGATCGCGTCGTCTTCGCCGCGCCGCAGTTCGTCGCCCGTGCGGTGGTGCGGCCGTATCGCGACGCGCCGCCTCCGCATCTCGCCGCATTTCAGTACGGCGCGTGGATGGTCGCGAACCTCACGCTCTCGTCGCGACCGAAGGCGGCGAAGCGCGGCCACGGCCGCCCGGGAATGATGGCGTGGGACAACGTCCTGCGCGACAGCCCTTCGCTCGGTTACGTCGTGGCGACCCATCAGACCGGGCGCGATCACGGGCCGACGGTGCTCACGTACTACCACCCGCTCTGTGACGAGGACCCGCGCGACGCGCGACGTCGGCTCTACGCCGCAGGGCGCGACGAGTGGGCGGACGTCGCGCTCACCGATCTCGAGGCTGCGCATCCCGACATCCGCGACGTGACGACGCGCGTCGACGTGGTGCGCTGGGGCCATGCCATGGTGCGGCCGTCACCGGGCTTCGTGTTCGGCGGAGCGCGCGCCGCAGCAGCTCGTCCGGTGCAAGGCATCCACTTCGCGCATACCGACCTGAGCGGCGTCGCGCTGTTCGAGGAGGCGTTCCACCACGGCATCCGCGCCGCCGACGAGGCGCTCGCGGCGATCCGGCAGTCGCCGTAGCCGTAGTAGTCTCGTGGAAGCGTGACGAGCGCAGCTTCCATCCCGAGCGAGAGCAGCGCGAGCAGCGCGAGCAGCGAGAGCAGCGCGAGCAGCGCGACGAAGAGGCGCGTCGGCCCGGCGTGGCTCTTCTCGCGCAACGTCGACCTCGCGGTCTTCCTGGGCAGCGCGGCTGTGTCGTTCGGCGCGCTGGGGATCGGTGCGCTCACCGGCATCCTGCAGGACGAGACGCCGGGCTGGGCGTGGATCCCGGCCGTCATCCTCTGCGACGTCGCGCACGTATGGTCCACCGCGTTCCGCACGTATCTCGATCCGGCGGAGCGACGCGTGCGTCCGTGGCTCCTCGCGCTGGTCCCGCTGCTCGGGCTCGCGGCGAGCGTCGCGCTGTTCGCGGTGGGCGAGCTCGCGTTCTGGCGTGCCCTCGCTTACCTCGCGATCTTCCACTTCGTGAGGCAGCAGTACGGTTGGGTATCGCTCTATCGCGCACGCGCGGGGGAGACCGGGCGAATGGGACGCTTGATCGACACCGTCGCCATCTACGCAGCGACGGTCTGGCCGCTCTTGCACTGGCACACGCATCTTCCGCGGCGCTTCTCGTGGTTCGTCCCGGACGACGTGGTGGCGTTGCCCTCGTTCGTGATGCCGGTCGCCACCGTGCTCTACGTCGCGGCGCTCTCCGCATATGCCGTGCGCTCCGCGATCATGTGGCTTCGTGGCACGCCGAACCCCGGCAAGGACGTCGTCGTCGTCACGACCGCCGCCGCCTGGTACGTGGGCATCGTCGCGTTCGACTCTGACTACGCGTTCACGGTGACCAACGTCTTCATGCACGGCATCCCGTATTTCGCGCTCGTCTACGCGCACACTCGTGCTCGTGCTCGTTCCGCGTCCGCACTCGCGTCCGCATCCGCACTCGCGTCCGCATCCGCGTCCGCGTGCCCCCCTTCCCTCGCCGAGCGCCTCACGCGCAACGTCCTCGTCTACCTCGCCGCGCTATGGCTCGTCGCATTCGCCGAGGAGCTCGTCTGGGATCGCGCGGTTTGGCACGACCACGCCTGGCTGTTCGGCGAAGGCTGGGACGTCGGCGCGTTGAAGCTCCTCATCGTGCCGCTCCTCGCGCTGCCGCAGCTCACACACTACGTGCTCGACGGCTTCATCTGGCGCCGTCGCACCAATCCGTCCGTCGCCGGCCTCGTTCGCGTTCCCTCGACCGAGCCCGCTTACGTGACGCTCTCCACGTCGAGCCCGTGACCGCGTAGGCGCGCATCGAGGCG
>JAXDMI010000612.1:0-5962 GCA_034666145.1 Myxococcales bacterium
TCACGATGCAACGCACCGGCGACGTGATTCGCCTCACATTTGCGAGCGAAAAGGCGGCGACGACGACGCCGCTATCCCTCGACGCAGAGCTGCCGCTCGCCGCGGGCGACGTCACGGCGCGCCTCTCCGGCGGCCCCGTCTCGCTGGCGCTGCTCGGCGTGAAAGAAGGAACGAAGGGCCTCTTCGACGTCGGCCGCGGCACCGTGTCGGGCAAGGGACAGGTCGTGCTCTCTGCAGCGGGTGATGCGCTGACCTTCGACGGCGAGATCGCGCTCCGCTCGATCTCGGTGAAGCAGCCGCGCCTCTCCGCCGAGCCGTTGCGAGGCATCGACTTCGCGGTCAGCGCACGCGGTCTGCTCGACGACGGCGGACGGCTACGCGTCGACGACGCGCAGCTCGACGTGGGCGCTCTCCACGTCCGCACGCATGGCACCCTCGAGGAGTCGCGCGAGCACTTCGGGCTGGCCCTCGCCGTCGACATCGCGCCCGCCGCCTGCCAGGCGCTGCTCGACAGCACGCCGCAGGGGCTCCTGCCGACGGTTCGCTCGGCTCGCATGAGCGGGACGTTCGGCGCGACGTCGCGCGTGAGCTTCGACACGCGAACGCCCGAAAAGCTCGTCCTCGAGTACCAGGTCGACGATCGTTGCAAGCTCGCCGAGGTCCCGCCCGATCTCGCGCGCGAGCGGTTCACGAGCTCGTTCACCTATCGCACGTACCACCCCGACGGGACGCCCAGCGACACGAGCACCGGCCCCGGCACGACCGCGTGGACCGACCTCGACGACATCTCGCCGTTCATGATCGCCGCGGTTCTCACGACCGAAGACGGTGCATTCTACAAGCATCACGGCTTCAACCATTCGGCGATCCGCAACAGTGCAGCCGCCAACCTCAAGGCGCGGAGGTTCGTTCGCGGCGCCAGCACCATCACGATGCAGCTCGCGAAGAACCTGTTCCTCTCGCGCGAGAAGACGCTCTCGCGGAAGATCGAGGAGCTGGTCCTGACCGACTACCTCGAGCAGGCCTTCCGCAAGGACGACATGATGGAGCTCTATCTGAACGTCATCGAGTTCGGTCCCGACATCTACGGCGTCACGCGCGCTGCCGAGTACTACTTCGGCCGGAAGCCCGAGGAGCTGAACCTCTCCGAGTGCTTCTTCCTCGCGTCGATCATGCCGTCCCCCGTGCGCTACGGAAAGCTTCGCGACAAGGGCGAGGTCTCGGAAGGCTGGATGAAGCACCTCCATACGCTCATGGAGATCGCCGCCAAGAACGGCAAGGTCTCGCGCGCCGAGCTCGCCGAAGGGCTCGCGCAGCCAATCGTCTTCGTGAAGCCCGGCGATCCGCGGCCGGAGCCGCGCAAGCCGGTCAGCGCAGGTCGTCGCGATCCGCTCGAAGAGGACTCCGGCTGGCAGCCGCTCGAGTGAGCGATGGCGCGGTCGTCCGTCTCTCCGCTGCTCTCCGAGCTCCGACGTAGCTTCGGCCGCGAAGGCGATCCGGCGCGCGCATCGGCAATGCAGGCGTACATGAAGTCGGCGATGCCTTTCCACGGCGTGACCGCGGCGAAGATGCGTGCGGTATGCAAGCAGGTCTTCGCCGCGCACGAGATCACGGATGCCTCGACGTGGCGTGCCGACGTGCTGTCCCTATGGCGCGGGGCTCGTTTTCGTGAGGAGCGCTACGCCGCGATCGAGCTGACGAGCGATCGCAGAGCACGCGCCTTCCACACGATGGACGCGCTGCCGGTGTTCGAGGAAATGATCGTGAGCGGCGCGTGGTGGGACGTCGTCGACCCCATCGCGACCCATCATCTCTCGGCGATCCTGACGAACGCGCCGAAGCCCATGCGCCGCCGGATGCTCTCCTGGAGTCGCGATGCGGACATGTGGAAGGCACGCAGCTCGATCCTCTGCCAGCTCCCGTTCAAGACGAAGACGGATCTCGCTCTGCTCTACGCATGCATGGAGCCGTCGCTCGCGAGTCGCGAGTTCTTCCTGCGGAAGGCCATCGGCTGGGCGCTGCGGCAGTACGCGTGGACGGATCCCATCGAGGTCGCGCGGTGGGTCGAAGCGAATCGCGCGCGCCTCTCGCCGCTCAGCGTGCGCGAGGCCCTGAAGAACGCCGCGAAGAAGAACGCGACCAAGAGCGCGAACGCTACTTCTTTCCCTGGGCGCGCAGCGCGCTGAAGAAGCGCCGCAATCGCTCCGCGCAGTCGTCGGCGAGCACGCCGGGGACGACGGGGAAGCGATGGTTGAGTCGCGTGTCCGTGCCGATCGTGAACAGCGTGGTGGCGGCACCGGCCTTCGGATCGGGACATCCGTAGACCAGGCGGCCGACACGCGCGTTGACCATCGCGCCGGCGCACATCACACACGGCTCCAGCGTCACGTAGAGCGTCGTGCTCTCGAGTCGCCACGTCCCGAGCTTGCGAGCGGCCATTCGCATCGCGACGATCTCGGCGTGCGCCGTGGGATCCTCGTCCGTCTCACGCAGGTTGTGACCGGATGCGAGCAGCTCGCCCGTCGCGGAGACGATCGCGCAGCCGACGGGCACCTCGCCCTTCGACGCCGCTACGTCGGCCTCGTCGAGCGCGATTCGCATCCAGCGCTCGTCCTCATCCATGTCTGTCTCGAGTAGCGGTGCTGCTCGTCGTATTTTCGTATCGGTAGCGCGCCCGGGAAGATTCGAACTTCCGACCCTTGGTTCCGTAGACCAATGCTCTATCCAGCTGAGCTACGGGCGCATCCCCGCGAATTGTCGCGGTGTGAACGCGGCGCACCATACTTGCGCCGGCGTAGGTGTCAACGGATCGATGTGCTTCCGCACAGATGGCCGCGCTGCGGCGGCTTTTTCCACCAACGGAAGACCCGTGCCAACTACGAAAAGAGTGCGTACCCACACGCTCACGCTGACCCTGGGACCACCCCCGGCCATGGCACTCGCCGCCGCGGATGTTTACAACCTCACGAAATCGCTGAAATCCCGAAACTGGCACGCCTACTGCTCAAGGGATGTCACTGCCCGCGCCCTCTTCCTCTTAGATCTTCTTCTTACTTACTGGGCGCAACGGCAGGCACACGCAGCGAGACGACGACGAAGTGGCGGGCTGCTCTTCTCGTCGTTTGAAGTAACGGACGCGTTCCTCGATCTCCCTTCGGGAACGGCTCTCGGTACGGCTACGCGGCACAGCGAATACCTTTCTCTTAGTCTTCCGCTTTCCCTTCTTTCTTCGCGTTTGCTTGGCGTAGATATCGCCCGAATGGTCGAGCTTGTTCGTGGCGTCTCCCGCGGCTGAACCCGCAGGTGGCGCCACGTCGCTTTTTGTAGCCAGCCTTTTGTGCCCCGCCCTTTTGTGGCCCGGCTTGCGAAGCCGGCGCGCCGCTGCGCTCCACTGGAGATCGCAACCGGCGCTCGTATGGGTCAAGCTAACGAGATGACGCGCGCATTCCTTCGGGCGGTGGGGTTTGCGGGAAGCGTCGCCCTCGCCACGGTCGCGATCGACGCGCGCGCCGGTGAATCCGGCAGCGCGCCCGCGCCGGCGCTTCCGACTCCTCCGGCTCCGTCCGCTCCTCCGGCCGCGCCGCTCGTGCCCGTCGGCATTCCGGCTGCGCCGTGGCTCGGCGTGCAGATGGAAGCGGGCAGCGACATCGGCGTGACCGTCGAGCACGTGGTTCGAGGCTCGCCCGCCGAGAAGGCCGGCGTTCGTCAGGGCGACCGTCTCGTCTCGGTCGACGGAACGAAGACCACGGCTGCCGCTCAGGTCACGCGCGCCGTCGGTCAGCGAAAGGTCGGCGACTCGATTGCCGTCGACCTCGAGCGCCGAGGCACGGCCGTCACGGTCACGGTCACGCTCGCCGTGCGTCCCGGCGGCGACGACATCCTCAAGATGGACCTCGTCGGTGCCCCCGCGCCCGTCTGGACCAAGGTGAGCGCGCTCGCGGGAGCGCCGTCTTCGATCGCGCAGCTCCGCGGTCGCGTGGTGCTCGTCGACTTCTGGGCCTCGTGGTGTGGACCGTGCCGCATGCTTGCGCCACGGCTGAGCGCGCTGAAGGAGAAGTTCGGAGCGCAGGGCCTCACCGTCGTCGGCATCACCACCGACGAAGCCGAGAAGGCGGCCGTCTTCGCCGAGAAGCACCAGATGCGTTACGGCATCGTCGTCGACAAGGACGGCGACACCAGCCGCGCCTATGGCGTCAGCGCGTTGCCCACGATGCTCCTCGTCGACAAGAAGGGCGTCGTTCGCGACGTGTTCATCGGGTACGACCCGAGCGGCGATGCTCGCCTCGAAGCGTCGCTGAAGGCGCTGCTCGCCGAGACGGCGCCTCCGCCCACGCCCGTTCCGCCTCCCACGCCGGCAGCGCCCAGGCCTCCCGCGCGCTAAGGTTCGTTCGCGATGGCGGACGTGCGCGCGGCTCTCCGTGTGACCGACGAGCTCCTCTGGGTGCTCCGGCGGGCGGGCTTTGCCATCGCGACGTCGCAGGCCATCGACGCCGTGCGCGCGGTGCGCGCCGTCGGCTTCGAATCACGCGATGTCGTTCGCGACGCGATCGCGTCGGTGGTCGTGAAGCGCGGTCGCGATCGCGCGCGCTTCGACGACGCTTTCGACGGGTACTTCGCGCGCGAGCCGCGACGGACGCTCTGGGAGCGCCTCGCCGCCGACGGCTTCACCGATGCCGAGCTCGACGTCGTGCGGGAGCTGCTCGACGCGTTCGCTGCCGCGTCGCCGGACAGCGCGCTCGGCCCGCTCGTGCATCGCGGAGCCGAGCTCGATCGGCTGCTGCAGCTCGCCGGCAGCGCGCGGATGCTCGAAAGCATGCAGAGCGCGCTGCAGGCCGGGTTCTACACGCATCGACTCCTCGAGCACGTCGGAACATGGCGCGCACAGGACGAGCTGACCAGCCTGCGCGTGCGCCTCGTGGATGCGCTCGGAGAGGCTCGCGGCGACGCGCTCATCGCGGCACTGAAGCGCGAGATCCAGCGCGCCGCCGACGAGGTTCGCAGCTTCGTGAAGGCGACGATCGAACGCCGCGACGCCGACGCGAAGCAGGGCGACGATCTCCTGGGCTCGCCGCTCGCGGCGCTCGACGATGCCGAGGTCGAAGAGGTCCGCCGCGCCGTCCGCGCCTTCGTGCAGCGACTCCGCGGCGGCGAGCGCGTTCGAAGGCGACGCGCGCGGAAGGGACGCGTCGACGCGCACACCACGCTTCGTCGCGCGATGCGCACCGGCGGCGTGCCGTTCATGCTGGCCCGGCGCGCGCGGCGTCGTGACAAGCCGCGCCTCGTGCTCCTGTGCGACGTGAGCGACTCCGTACGGAGCGTTGCGCGCTTCCTCCTCGAGCTGACGTTCGCATCGCAAGAGCTCTTCGATCGAACGCGGACGTTCGTCTTCGTCAGCGAGCTCGGCGAGACGACGCAGCTCTTCGCCGAGCAGCCGATCGACGTCGCGCTCTCGCGTGCGTATTCCGGCGGCGTCGTTCCAGTGACGCACAATTCGAACTACGGCCGCATGCTTCACGCCTTCGAGGACCGCGTGCTCGGCGACATCGATCGGCGCACCACAGTGGTCATCCTGGGCGACGGTCGCACCAACTACCAGGACGACGCGGCGAGCGTCCTCGATGCCATCCGCGCGCGGGCTCGCGCCGTCGTGTGGCTCTGCCCCGAGCCACGTGCAGCGTGGGCGACCGGCGACAGCGCCATGCCTCGCTACGCGCCGAAGTGCACGCGCGTCCTCGAGGTGCGCAGCGCGCGCGACCTCGAGACCGCGGCGCGACTGCTGCTCGCGCTGCGCTGATTCACGGGCGTCCGGATGGGTAGGGATCCAGAAACGGTCAGAGGCCGTCGCTGGGGACGCCGACCACTTCGAGCTTGCCCTGCAGGCGCTTGCTGACCCAGACGTTGTTCTTCGCGTCGACGATCACCGCGCCGACGCCGTCGATCGACTCGACCAGCTCGAGGCCCT
>JAXDMI010000613.1:0-5684 GCA_034666145.1 Myxococcales bacterium
TCGCCAGCACGAGTCCCAAGATAGCTCCGAGCACTCCAAACAAACTCATCGCGGTCGACGAGCTCTTGCTCCCAACGACCTCGAGCCCATTCGCGACGAGGCGGAGTGTGCCTTCTCCTGTAATGCCCGCCGGGGCGTTCACGGCACCGAGCGCCGGATGGGAAAACTTGCCGTGCACGTGCATCGCGCAGTCACCTAGCACGCCTCCGCGAGCGCAACCACGCGCTGAAAACCACGAAAACGACGAAGCCGCCGAATCGGGACCTCCGACGCGCGAGAGCTCGCCCCGAGCATTGCTTCCGTCGTGAAGGAAGGCGCGGACTAGCGTCCGTTCGCGCTACCGCAGGTCCCGAAGATGACCTTCGGGGTCGTTGAGGAAGTCGCGCATCACGTTGACGTGCTCGAGGTCGTCGTACGCGACCTCGTGAATCGGCGGTGCGTCGAAGCTGAAGATTCGAGCACCGGACACGCGAGGAGAATCGGCGAATGTGTCGCGATGATGAACTGCGCACCGTCCTCCGCAGCCCTCACCACGAGGGCAAGTAGAGCAAGTTGCTTCATGGGCGAGAGCGGCGCTTCGGGCTCATCGAGCAGATAGAGGCCGCGCGGCCGCACGCGGGACGCGAAGAGCTCCATGAAGCTCTCTCCATGCGAACGGGAATCGAAGCGTCCGATGAAACGCTGGGCGTCACGCTCGTCGGGATGGAGTCCGCCGGGCCCATCGGTGGACTCGAGGCTCACCACGCCGCCGAGCTCGGCCTTCTCGCGGAGTGCAGCGCGCGGCGCCGCGCACCGTCGGCGACCATTAGCGTCGGAGGTCCTCCGCCGCGTAGACAGCCGCCGCACCGGGCGCCCCGCGCAGGCCGTTGCCGACCACCAACCATCGGCCATCGGGGGACCACGCGATCGCGCCGATGGATCGGGCGTCAGAGTCGAGCGTGCGCGTGTCGTGATTGGGAAGCTCTCTCTCGACGCTCCACGACGCGGTGTCGAACAAACGCACGCCGCCGTCGGATTGACCGACCGCGAGGAGGGAGCCGTCAGGGTGGAAGGCTAGGGAGTCAGGGGTGATGCGTGAGCTTGCTGTCTCGAGCACCCTCACGGTCTCGCCCGTTGCCGCGTCGCAGAGGTGGATCTTCGATCGCCCGTCCTCGATCAGAGCGACCCATTTTTCGTCGGGGGACCATGCGAGGGTCCCCGCGAGGATCTTCGGGAGGCGCATCCCCTCCGGCGCTTCCTCGAAGGCGTACGCGCGGTCGACGATGCGAGGTGGGTAGCTCACGAGCAATCGCGAACCGCTCGGCGACCACGCGTAGGCTCTGTGATCTCGAATGATGCAAGCGGCCTGGCTAAAGACGAGCTCTCGGTCGTCGAGGTCGTGAACGTCTGTGCGCAGCGCCTCGAGTGGATACCGCGCTCCGTCGACGAAAAGGAACGGATGCGCCCGGTCGAACGCGAGCGAGTTGATGCGGCGCAGTCGTTCGGCGAGCGGGATCGCCGGCAGGATGTTGCCGCGCGGTGTCGTGCGCTCACCACCGGGCACGGCGACATGGACCCCGCGATGGGTGATCGTTCCATCGAACCGGCGGATCTCGACGCGTTCGCGCAGCGAGAGGGCCACGCTTTTTGATGCCGGATCGAAGGCGACGAGCACCGAAAGGAAGAAGCGGCTGTCTTCGAAGGTTTGCGGCCCCGGCGAAATGGCGGCGAACGTCGCCAGGACCGAGAGCTCGGGCACCTGGAAGAGCACCGCGGTGCAGACTCCACTGCCGCCGAGGGCGAGGGTCTGGCCGTCGGGACTGAAGGCGATCGAGGCGACTCGGTTGGCGCCGGGGGCGAGCTCGAGGACATGACGTGGCGGGAGAGCTGTTCGGCCCTTTGCCATGACCGGGGACCGCTTCGGCCTTCGGGCGATGACCGTGGGAGCGCGGCCTGCGGGACCGATACGGAGCCGGCACTCCATCATTCCCCAGGGCGCCGAGACGTCCATTCTCTCGTACACCACCTCGTACTCTCCGTTGGGCAACGCGGCGAGGATGCCCCAAGGGCGCTTCACGGCTCGCTTCGACCGCGCGGTCGAGAGGAGCTGCTCGGTGACGCGCGTGGCAGGTTCAACGGCCCACACCAGCGCGAGCACGCCGGACGAGATGCTGATTCGCCCGAGCATCGTGCTCGCCTTCGCGGGCAATGCTCCGACGTCTTCGCGAAACTGATTCTCGGTCGCCTTCGACCAGTCGCTCGCGGCAAAGAGCGCGGCTACGAGAAGGTCATCGTCCTCGACCCGGAATACCTCTGCGGATGCCGCGCCGCCGAGGTCGGTGAAGATCCCTTTCCCGCCGCTCCCGCTCGTCCACGAGATCGGTGCGCCGAGAACACCCGCGTCGAGCAGGGCGCACGCGCTCTCGTAGTCGTCACCGCCGGCGCCTTTCCAGCTCGCGGCGTCCGTTGCGTCGGCGACGAGCGTAGTAAGCGAACCGGCGTCTCGCGCCACCGCACCCAGCGCGCGCAGCTTGTGCATGTCGTTCTCTCCGGGGGGACCGTCGGCGTTGCGATCGCGAACAGGATATCCAGCGAGCGCAAACCGCCGCTTCGAACAAGCAGGCGAGTCCGCTTGGTAACGTCCTACCGGTGAAGATCGCTGGCCGCAGAACTGACGTCCTTCATCTTGCCACCTCCAGGGGCTTGGCGGAGGGCAGGCCATTCAGTGCAGACATGTCGGCGGATGACAGGCGTACATCGCAGGCACCGACGTTTTCGTCGAGATGCGTCACCGACGACGTGCCGGGGATGGCGATGACCGCGGGTGATCTTGCTAACAGCCATGCGAGGGCGATGAGTCTGGGGGTCACCCTCTCGCGCGTCGCGATTGACTTCAGCGCGTCGGACTCGGCGAGCGCGCCGACCTTCAGCGGATAAAACGGGATGAATCCCATCCGATGAGCTTCGCAGAAGTCGAGAACGTCCTCATGTCTGCGGTTGGCGAGATTGTATTCGTTCTGCACGGTGGCGATTGGAATGACGGAGCGTGCACGCGCGATCTGATCGACGCCCACCTCGGAAAGACCAACATGGCGGATTTTCCCCTCGTCGCGCAGCCGCGTGAGCACGCCCATCGTCTCTTCGATGGGCACGCGCGGGTCGACTCGATGAAGTTGGTAGAGGTCGATTCGTTCGACGCCCAGATCGCGCAGGCTGCCGTCATGGCGGGCTACGAAGACGGCCCCACCGACCTCGGACGCTACTCCGAGGGCGCGATCGACTTCGGCACCGGCCCGATCGCACACGTCGGCGCTCGCAACACGTTCATCACGAAGCAGCGCTCGTGCCAGCGACTTCTTCGTCTGGTAAAGGGATGGCGATGTCGGTGGCCCGAAAGCGCGGAACAGCGACTCGTCATGCCATCGCAGTTCGTCCTGTCACGAACGAAGACTGGGAAGATTTCGTCCGTCTCTTCGAGACCAGAGGCAGCCCCCACCATTGCTGGTGCACAGCCTACCGAGCTCCGACGGCTCGGAATCTCGCCAATTCCGAGAAGAAGGCCCACATGGAGGCGCTCGTCGAGGACGGCACGCCCATCGGCGTTCTCGCTTACGAGGGGGCCGAACCAGTCGGGTGGTGCTCGGTAGCGCCACGCGAGACATACGTCCGCCTCGAGAAGTCGCGGACGATGCCGCGCATGACGCTGCCCACGATCTCGACATGGGCCATACTTTGTTTCTTCGTCCGCCGATCTCATCGCGGTCGAGGCGTTACGGATGCACTCCTCGAAGGAGCGGTCGCGTACGCCGCGCAGCGCGGCGCCAAGGTCGTCGAGGGTTACCCATTCGACACAGCGGGTATCTCCTCGACCCATCGCGGCCATTCGCGAGCATTCAGGGCGGCGGGCTTCGAACAAGAAGGAAAGCGTTGGAGTCGGAGTATCCGAGAGCGCTGACGCTCGACGGCACGCCTCACGACTTCGGAAGCGAAGCCACGAGCTCGTCGAGCGCCCGGGTGTCTACGTCGTCGACGCGGCCACACGCGCTCGAGATGCAACTCGCGGTAGCTAACGGGATTCGAGAGGCGGATTGCGGCGTGAGCTCGGTCAGCGTTTCTCGCGGACGCACTTCACCAAGTTCAGCGACGACGTTGGATCGGAGGTCACGTCCCCGTTGAAAAACCACGCCACTCGCACCTCACCGCGAGCGTCGACTGTCGACGACCAATAGATGCCGTCGTCCTCACCGTAAAGCGACCGACATGCCTCGTCGTGCTTGCAGCCTCGAGGACCCATGAGACCACGCAGCTCGTTTTCCGTTGGCAACCGCCGCGGCGCCGCACACGCGAGCTGCGCATCCTGAAAGCGCATGCCTTCACCGCATCCGTGCCCGGGACGCATCTGACCCGGCTCGCATGGTTCCCAAGTGAGCGGCGCGACGCCGAGGCGTAGCCGACTGCGCACGATGAGGACAAGGAGCACCGCAACCAACGCCCCGGCGAGCCACGCTAACCGTTTCGGTTGGGCGCGATTCATCGGCGCGGGGGCCTCGGGCGACCGACTACGCCTCGCAAGGTTCGGTTGGAGCTCACGCGAGACCGAGGAGGTGCGGGACGTGCTCTCGGAGATGCGATGTGAACGCGCGGACCTTCGGCGGGAGCGGGTTTGCCTGCGGGTAGAGCACGTACAACGTGCCCAGCGTCATTTGGTGGTCGGGGAGCACGCGCACCGCGCGCCCCTCGTCGAGCTCGTGCTTCGCGACGAACCACGGCAGAGGGCCGACACCGAGACCCGCGACGATCGCTTCTCGGACGAAGAAAAAATCGTTCCCACTCACGCGCGGTCGGAGCTCCAGCTTCGCGGTGCCCCTCGGACTCGTGATCGAGAACACGTTCGTGTCGCCGGGGAAGAAGCCGATGGTGTCGTGGTCGTGAATGTCTTGCAGACGCTTCGGTAGCTCTCGGCGTGCCGCATATTGTGGGCTCGCGTAGAAGGCGATGTTCATTGGCCCGAGCTTCTTCGCGATGAGCGACGACGACGGGAGTGATGCGCTCATGGCGACTCGGATGCCGACGTCGAATCCTTCGCGAGCCAGATCGGCGGGCGGCAGTCCGAGTGTCACCTCCGGACGGACGCGTGGATGGCGCGCAAGGAAGCTCGAAAGCAACGGCGCGAGCACGAGCGCTCCGACGTCTGAGAGCGTCGCAATGCGCAAGAGGCCGTACGCCTCGCTCGCTGTGCGGCCGAGCGCAGCCGGCGCATCTCGCAGCGCCGCGATGTGCGGCGCCGCCATGTCTGCGAGGACGCGCCCTGGCTCCGTGAGGACCGGCCCTTTCGTCATTCGGCGGACCAAGGCGACGTCGAGATCCTCCTCGAGACGACGAACCGCTCGGCCCACCGTCGACTTGGGAACGCGAAGCTTCTTCGCAGCGGCGGAGAGCGAGCCCGACTCCGCGACCTCGACCAAGATTCGGAGCTCTTCGAGGCGCGCTTTCTGGAATCCCTCTCGAATCGTGGGCATCGGAGCATGGTTGCATCTGTGCAACCTCGAGTAAACGAAAAGTCATCTACGCAACAGGGCGAGCGCGCGGCAAGCTCCGTTCATGCCCAACTCGAAGCGCATGTTCCTCATGGCGACCGGAGTCTTCGCGACGTTCGGTGCGTCGAGCCTTCTCCTTCGTCGTCTCGTCCGCGCTGGCGACAGCGA
>JAXDMI010000614.1:0-5419 GCA_034666145.1 Myxococcales bacterium
CAGCGGATCGACCGGAACCACCATGCATCCGGAATGCGCGGCCTACGCCTCCACGTATTGCCGATGTCTCGGCAGCGCCGCCGCGGCGAACTGCGTGCAGAACATCACCAACGAGTGCAACACGTACGAGTACGACGTCTGCCCGGGCCGCCCCGCGTGCGTCGTGAACGAGAACTGCGCGACCGGTTGGGTCGATCGCTGCTCGATGGCGCCGTGCTGATCGCTCGGCGCGCATAGCTCGGCGCGCGTAGCTCAGCGCGCGTAGCTCAGACCGTGGCCGAACGGGAAGAGCGGATGCGCCATCGGCTCGCTCGTGCGCGCCGGCAGGTCCTCGATGCGGCGCGGCCACGAATGCGCGAGCTTGCCGCTCGGCGCGGCGTCGCCGAAGAGCACGTCGGCGACCGCGCCGCCTTCACTGCCGGGAAGCCACGCCGCGAGCCACGCGCGCGCCTTGCCGAGATGCGGCTCGATGATCACGGGACGTCCCGTGAGCAGCACCACCACCGTCGGTAGCTTCGCGCGCGCGAGCGCATCGAGCGCGGCGAGATCGGCGGCAGGAAGCGCGAGATCGCGCGAGTCGCCGAACCACTCCGCGTAGCTGGGCTCGCTCGCGACGAGCACCGCGACGTCGGCGCTGCCTGGAGCGACGGCTTCGCCGGGCTTCCGGTAGATCGTCCGCGCGGGATCGCCGATCGCCGCGCGTATCCCCTGTAGAAGCGTGGTGCCGGGGAACGGCTTGTCCTCGGCGCCTTGCCACGCGAGCGTCCAGCCGCCGGCCTGTCGCGTGAGGCTGTCGGCGCCGGTGCCCATGACGACGACGCGCGCCGTCTTGCTCAGGGGCAAGAGCTCACCTTCGTTCTGGAGGAGCACCGTCGACGCGCGCGCCGCGCGACGCGCGAGCGCATGATGCTCCGCGCTTCCGACGAGCGCGGTGAGCTTGCGATCGGTGGGTCCCTTCTCGAAGAGCCCCGCCTCGCACTTCACGCCGAGCACGCGGGTGACGGCATCGTCGATGCGCGCCTGCGTGACGTCGCCCTTCGCCACCGCCTTCGCGAGCGTGTCGAGGAACTCCTTCCAGTCCGTGGGGTGCTCGGCATCCATGGTCATGTCGATCCCGGCATTCACCGACGCCACCACCTGCTCGTAGTACGTGCCCGGCATCTCGCGGAGACCGGACCAGTCCGACACGACGAGCCCGGAGAAGCCGAGCTCGCCCTTCAGGACGTCGGTGACGAGATGCTTGTTCGCATGCATGGGCACGCCGTCGTGCGCGCTGAACGAGACCATCACGGTGCCGACGCCGGCGGCGATGGCCGCGCGATACGGCGTCACGGCGAGCGCGCGAAAGGTCGCGTCGTCGAGACGGACGTCGCCGCGATCGAGCACGCCGCCGTCCATGTGCGAGGTGCCGAACGACGTGGCGCCGTCGCCGGCGAAGTGCTTCGCGCACGCGATGACGTGGAGCGGATCGCTGCCGAGACGATCGCCTTGGTATCCGCGGATGGCAGCGGCGCCGAGCGTCGCGCTGAGCGCGGGGTCCTCGGAGAACGTCTCGTAGGTGCGCCCCCAGCGCGGATCGCGTCCGGGGCCGACGAGCGGCGCGAACGTCCAGTCGACGCCCGTGCCCGCCACCTCCATCGCGGTGGCGCGGGCGACGTCGAGGGCGAGCTCGGGATCACGCGAGCAGCCGAGACCGATGGCATGCGGGAAGATGGTCGCGCCGACGACGTTGTTGTGACCGTGCACCGCGTCGACGCCGTAGACGAGCGGGATCTTCAGGCGCGACGTGCGCGCTTCGGCGTGGAACGCGTCGACCATGTCCGCCCACTCGGCCGCCGTCCCGCGACCGGGCGCCGAGCCGCCGCCGCTCAGGATCGATCCCAGGCCGTATTTCACGATGTCTCCGGGCGCGACGTACTTGCGCTCGGCCTGCACCATCTGACCTAGCTTCTCGGGGAGCGTCATCTGCGCGAGGAGCGCGCTGACCTTGGCTCGACACGGCGACGGCGACGGCGGCGACGACGACGACGACGACGGCGATGACGCGGAGGGCGGCGTGCAGTGGATCGCCGGCACGCATGCCGCGATCGCGAGGGCGACGCCGAACGACCGAGCGAGCGCCGTCATGCGATCACCACGCAGGGAGGGATCATCGCCCGATCGAAGCGTCCCTCGGCGAGCGCAGCGGCACATGCGCGCACAGCGGCGATGAACCGCGCGAGATCCACGCCGCCGGTCTCGACGGGACATCGCGCGAGCTTCGCGAGGCCTTTGTCGAGGAGGCGCGCGGCAGGCTCGGGCGCGTTCTTGTCGACGAGCTTGTGGAAGGCGGCGGCGATCTGGATGAGGCCCTGCAGCAGCAGGCGCCGCGTCTCGTCCTTCTCGACGAGCCAGTGCGCCTCCCATGCTTCGTGCGCTTCGAAGAATCGCCCATCGTCGAAGATGCGCGCTCCTTCGGCGACGTGCTCGGCGATGGCGGACATGGGCGCGCCCCACTCTACCGCGGTCCGGCTAGGGTGCGGGTGCGCTCGACGGTCGCGGCGCCGAGAGCAGCGCGGCGACCTCGGCGGCGATGGCCGCGCCCTCCTCGTCGCCGTGGTAGCCGCCGTGCACGTGCCGGACGACGCCGTCGCGATCGATCACGATCACGGAAGGCATGGTGGGCAGGCCCAGCTGCGTGGCGATCGCGCCGCCGTGATCGAAGGCAATCCTCATTCGAAGACCGAGCTTGTCGACGAGGGCGGCGACGTCGGCGGGCTCGTCACCTTCGTTGATGGCGACCATCGTGAGCCCGGACGCCGAAGGGTCGGTGGCGCGGATGGCACCGACGGCCCGGAGCATGGAGCCCGAATGCGCACACCGCTTCGTGAAGAACGCGAGCACGACGACATCCCCGCGCGTGGTCTCGGACGCGAGGGTCGTTCCGTCGGCGAGCGCAAACGCGACGGTCGGCGCGGGCGTTCCGGGCGACGCGGCGGGCGGGACGGGCGCGCAGCCGGCGAGCACGAGCGAAAGCGCGACCGCTACCGCGCCGGACAAAGGTCCTCCGTCGTGCCCCCCTCGCATCCTTCAGGCATATCCGAAACGAGGCCGTAGGGGTAACGGGGCGCGCTTCGGCGGGTGCGATCCCGGATGACGAAATCTGCAGTAAGCTCGCCCGCGTGTCAGGTCCGGTACGTGTCGGGGTTCCGAAGGAGAGCGCTGCGAACGAGAAGCGCGTCGCTGCGACGCCCGAGTCGGTGAAGAGGCTGCTCGCGCTGGGCTTCGAGGTCCGTGTCGAGCGCAGCGCCGGGCTGGGGTCCGGGATCGACGACGCCGCGTACCAGGCGGCGGGCGCTTCGATCGGCGACGGCGCCGACATCTGGGGCGGCTCCGACGTCGTCATCAAGGTCAGGCCTCCGTCGCACGAAGAGGCCGCGAAGCTCCGCGAGGGCGCGCTGCTCATCTCGCTGCTCCAGCCCGAGCGCGACGAAGAGCTTCCCACGCTCATCGCCGGACGGCGCGCGTCCGCGATCGCGCTCGAGCGCATCCCGCGCATCTCCCGTGCCCAGAAAATGGACGTTTTGTCGTCGATGGCGAACCTCTCGGGCTATCGCGCGGTCATCGAGGCGTCGCAGCATTTCCAGCGCACGTTCGGCGCGCAGGTCACGGCCGCGGGCACGATCCCGCCGGCTCGCGTGCTCGTCATCGGCGCGGGCGTCGCGGGTCTTGCGGCCGTCGCTGCAGCTCGCGCGCTCGGCGCAGAGGTCCGCGCGTTCGACACGCGGCCCGCGACGAAGGAACAGATCGAGAGCCTCGGCGCGAGCTACCTCAACGTCGACGTCGTCGAAGACGCCGAAGGCGGCGGCGGCTACGCGAAGGAGATGAGCGCCGCGTTCCTCGCCGCGGAGATCGCGCTCTTCCGCGCGCAAGCCGCCGAGGTCGACATCATCGTCACCACGGCGCTCGTCCCCGGCAAGCGCGCGCCGGTGCTCTTGCCCGACGAGGTGGTCTCCGCCCTCAGGCCCGGCTCGGTGGTCGTCGATCTCGCCGCCGAGCAAGGCGGCAACTGCTCGGCGTGCGTTCCCGGCGAGGTGGTGGTGGTGAAGGGCGTCACCGTCATCGGCCTCACCGATCTCGCGAGCCGCATGGCCAGCTCGGCGAGCCGACTCTTCGCGACCAACGTCGTCCACCTGCTGCAAGAGCTCGGCGGCGGAGCCACCTTCAAGATCGATCGCGAGAGCGAGGTGGTACGCCCTGCGCTCGTCGTCCACGACGGCGAGGTGCTACCGCGTCCTCCGCCGCCCGCTGCCGCGAAGCTCGGAGGAGGAGGCGCGGCGCCCCCGAAGATCAAGACGAAGAAGGCGGAGGCCGCTTCGATTCCGCCCGCGCCCGCGTCGCGAACGTCGATGCGACCGCCGCCCTCGCCGGATCTCAAGCCGGCGCAGCAGAACATCCGCTCGCCAACGCGGCGCGCGTGGGGAACCACGCTCGGCGGCATCGTGCTCATCCTCGTGCTCTTCGTGGCAGGCCGCTTCGCGCCGCGTGACTTCCTGCAGCACTCGACGGTGTTCATCCTCGCGTGCTTCGTGGGCTGGCAGGTCATCTGGAGCGTGACCCCTGCCCTGCACACGCCGCTCATGAGCGTCACGAACGCCATCAGCGGCATCATCATCATCGGCGGCATGCTGCAGGTCGGTGCCGGGCTCGACGTCGCGTCGATCCTCGGCGCGCTCGCGGCGCTGTTCGCCGCCATCAACATCGCAGGCGGGTTCTTGGTGACTTCGCGAATGCTTCGCATGTTCCGGAGGGGCCGCGAGTGAAGGAAGGCGTCACCACCGTCGCGTACCTCGTGGCGGGCGTTCTGTTCATCCGCAGCCTCGGCGGCCTCTCCAAGCAGGAGACCGCCAGCAAGGGCAGCTCGTCGGGCGCGCTCGGCATGACGATCGCGATCGCGATCACCGCAGCAGCATGGGCAGCGCGCGGCATGGATGGCTGGGTCACCGCCGTGCTGCTCGTCGCGGCGCTCGTGGTGGGCGGCGTCATCGGGGCGACGCTCGCGCGCCGTGTCGAGATGACGAACATGCCGGAGCTCGTCGCGATCCTCCACAGCTTCGTGGGCATCGCCGCGGTGCTCGTCGGCTTCGCGTCGTATCTCGCGCCGGGCGCGGCAGCGGCTACGGAGCCGGGCGCCGAGCGCACCGTGCACCTCATCGAGGTGGGCGTCGGCATCGCCGTCGGTGCGCTCACGTTCACCGGATCGATCGTGGCGTGGGCGAAGCTACGCGGCAGCCTCTCGGGCAAGCCGCTCCTCCTCCCCGCGCGTCACGCGCTCAACGCAACGGCAGCGGGCGCGATCGTGCTCCTGTGCGTGCCGCTGGTGCTCGCGCAAGGAACGGCAGGCCTTCCGTTCCTGATCGTGATCGCGATCCTCGCGGGC
>JAXDMI010000615.1:0-5528 GCA_034666145.1 Myxococcales bacterium
GTCGTCGGCGGTCTCCGTCGACCTCGACCGGGACACGCCCAGCTCGTTCTCGGCAGAGTTCTCGATGCGTCCCGGTCCTTCCGTGGCAAAGGGGAGCGAGCCCACCGTCGAGCGGGCCGACCTCCACGCGCTGCTCGTCCGTGGCCGCATGCGCGCGGAGATCCGCGGTCGCAGCGTCGACCTCGGCGAGATGTACCCGTTCCTCTTCGCCGAGCGCATGCTCGACCTCGCGCGTCGCGCCCTCGATTCGTGGGAGCGCGGACAGCCGTTCTTCGCGCGCGTCGACGCCGGCGGCGCCATGATCGGCCTCCGCACCGTCGCCGCCGACGTGCCGCCTGCATCGCTCACCATCAGCCCCGGCTCGCTCTCTGCCCGAGCGACGGATGTCGATGCATCGGCCCGCCGCGAGCGCATGGTCTCGACGTTCCCCGAGCTCTCGCTCTTCGACGTCGTCGAATCGGCGCTCGCCTTCGGTCGCGCGCTCGTTCGCGCTCTCGTCCGTCGCGATCGCACGCAAGGCGGGAATCTTCGCCTCGCCGCCTTCCGCCGCGACGTGCGCGCGCTCGGCGATTCGCTCCGCGAGGTCCGCCGCCAGGACGCACGCATCAACCTCGCGCCCGAGTCGTACCGCGCGTTCGCAACTCAGGTCCGCCCGAAGCAGGAGACCGGCGCGCTCGGTAACGCCGCGCGCCTCCGCTATGCGCAGCGCTGGCGTGCGCTCGTTCCCGGCATCGATCTTCGCGCCACGTTCCTCTGCGGCGATCGCATCGTCATCGGCGCGGCCCACGAGACCTTCTGTCTCGATCGCACCAACGGCGAGCTCATCTGGCGACGTCCCACGCCGCGCGCGGCCAGCGTCGTCACGCCCGCCGGCATCGCGCGCATCGCGCCCGACGGACAGATCGCACTCCATGACTTCAACTCTGGCGAGATCACGCTTCGCACGTGGATCGCCCCGCGCGTCGCGGGTCCTTGCGCCGGCGCCATCGTCAACACCGCCGGTCTCCCCAAGCTCCTCATCGTGACCGAAGGCGACAAGCACCTCGTCGCCATCGACCTCACCAGCGGCGAAGCACGCTGGCGCTACGCCTGGGGACGCGCAGGCGCGCTCCGCCTCAAGCGCGTCGGCAAGCTGCTCTACGTCGCGTCCGGCGACAGCGCGCTCACCGCCGTCGACGTCCAGACCGGCGCCGTCGTGTGGCGATCGCGCGATCGCCTGCGCTTCTGCGCGGCGCCCACGGTCGATCACGAAATGATGTTCGCCGTCGCCGGCGGCACGAGCAGCGCCGCGGTGCTCCACGCGATCGATCCGTTCTCGGGTCGCGCCAGCTGGAGCGCGAAGATCCCCTCCTCTCCCTGCACCATCGAGGGTCCGCCGCTCGTCACCGCGTCGTCGGTCACGGTCGCGGTGCGCGATCGCCGTGGGCTCCGCCTCTCGGCGTTCCAGCGCGAGACCGGCGCTCCCCTCTTCCACACCGAGACGCCCGTCGCGCCCGTCGGCACGTCGTGGCTCGCGGTCGACGATCTCCTCGTCGGCAACACGCCCACCGGCGAGCTCGTCGCCGTCGACGCGGCCCTCGGAACCCAGCGCTGGAAGCAGGCGCTCGGCCGTGGCCTCGACTCGGACTCCCCGCGCAAGCTCGAGCCGGTCCTCCGCTCGGGGGCGCTCTTCGTGCCGCACACCGACGTGCAGATCTTCCGGCCCAGCGACGGCGCCCATCTCGGCACCGTTGGTCCCTGCGATGCCATCCCCGATCTTCTCCGCGTCGACGAGCGCTGCGACGTGTATGTCGCCGAGGAGAGCGGACACATGGTGGCGTTCGGCGCCGGACCGCGGCTCTCGCTCGTGAAGTAGACTCTCGGCCATGCCGTGGTCCCGGGTCGCGCTCGCCGCAGCCGCCGCCGTTGCGCTCTCGTGCGCCGGCGGGTCGGGCGCATCGGGCGCATACGGAAGCTATGGCGCGTATCCGCCGCCCGGCGCGTATCCGTCGAACCCGCCGCTGCAAGGCGCGGGCTTCCCCACCACCGAGAGCGCGGCATCACCGGGGTGCGGGCGAGCTCCCGCGAAGATCGGCGCGTCCGCGCTGCACGTGAACGCGCTCGGACGCGACCGTGCTTACACGCTCGTCGTCCCGGAGGGCTATGACGCAAAGGCGCCCTACCCGCTCGTCTTCGTTCTCCACGGCAGCGGCGGCAACGCGGCCGGTGCGCGCGCGCAGACCGATCTCGAGAAGCTCGCCGCCGGTCACGCGGTGTTCGTCTACCCCGACGCCGGCGGCAGCTGGGACCTCGACGCACCGGCGTCGAGCAACCGCGACGTCGCGCTGTTCGACGCGATCCTGGTGAGCGTACACAATGCACTCTGCATCGATCCGCGGCGCGTGTTCGTCACCGGCTTCAGCAACGGCGCGTACATGGCGAATCAGCTGGCCTGCAAGCGCGGCGAGCGCATCCGCGGCGTCGTCACGCACGCCGGTGGCGGCCCGTACGAGACGTCCGGCGGCAGCTACGACGCGACGGGCCACCTCGCGTGCCCGGGCAAGGCGGTGGCGTCGCTCGTCGTCCACGGCAACAGCGATGGCTCGGTTCCGCCGAGCGAAGGCCAGAAGAGCATCGATCACTGGAGCTACGCGAACCGCTGCGGCAGCGGCACCACGAGCACGCTCACGCCTCCGTGCGTGACGCTCGAGGCCTGCTTCCAACCGGTGAGCGTGTGCCGCATCCCGGGCCTCGGCCACGGCCTCTGGAGCCAGGCCGGCAAGGTCACGTGGGCGTTCATCGACGCGCTGAAGTAATCGTTACGGAAGCGAGACGATCTCGACGCTCGCGAACGCGCCCGCGGGCTCACCGGCCGACGTCGCGAGACGTGACGCAGGAAGGTCGTACTTGTCTCGCGCCTGCGCGGCGATGGCGCGCGCCGCCTTGTCGCCGCCCTTCGCGCTGACGCGGAACGCAGCATGCTCGAAGACGCCCGCGAGGAGACCGATCTGCGCCGCCACGGTCGCGGCGTCGCTTTGCGCATCGACGGCGCGATAGACGAGCAGCGGCGTGGACCCTGCGGGCAGCGCCGCGAACGCGCCCGCATCGGCACCCGTGGATGCGCCATCGGTCGCATGCTTCGGGGCCGGCGCCGGCGCGATGGCGAGCGCGACGCGCTCGTCGATGGGCAGCGGGCTCGGGGCGGCGCTCGTGGTGAGACCACCTGCGCGCGCGAGGCTCCACGTCTTCTGCGTCAACGTCTCGAGCGTGACCGGACCCGTCGCCGACGCGCCGATGAACGCGCGCTGCTGGGCGAGCGCCACGGGCTCGATCTGCCCGAGTCGCTCGAGGAGAGCGATCGCCTCCGGCGCACCGCCGACGCCGGCACCGAGAGGCAACGCCTCCTTGTTTGCGAGACGCCGTGCCACGTTCGACGCGTCCTTGCGCGAGCGCTCGAGGCCGTCGAGCCAGGCCTTCGCGAAGTCGCGCATCTTCCCTTCGTTCGCGTCGAGCTGCGCCTTCGGAGCAACGGCCACGATGGGAATGAAGCGCGACGCATCCGCGCTGGAAAAAGCGAGCTTCCGTTCATCGGCGGCGCCGCGTGCGACGGCCGCGTATGCCGCGGTCTTTGCATCGGGAGAGCCGGGCGCCACCATGCGAATGCGCGCGGGCGGAACGCCGAGGAGGTCGAGCGCGAAGAGCCCGAGCACCGTCGCCGACTCGGTACCGGCTGCCTTCGCGGCAGCATCGGCCGCCGTCGCAGGTCCGAAGGCGATCAGCTTGACCTCGTCGGCCGCAGGCGGCGGCTTGAGGAGCGCGCCGGCATTCGCATGCACCTCTTCACGACCGCGCGAAAACCCGACCACCACGAACGCACGCGGCTCGAGCGCGCGCAGCCGATCGTACGCGACGACGAACGCGGGAAGCGGCATCACGGCGATGTCCGCGCCGACCGGATCGCCGCCGCCACGCGCGAGGCGCGCCTCGACGGCATCGAGCGAGGTCTCGGGCGCGAGCTCGATGGCCGGTCCCTGGACCGCGCCGCCGTCGGGCGCGGTCAGCGCAACGCCGGCCGCAACGAGCTCCCAGCCGAGTGCCGTCACGCGCAGTGGACGCTCGGTCGGCTTCGCGGACGCGGCATCGGCAGCGGCATCACCTGCGGCGAGCGCACCGGCCTCCGAAGCGCCGCCGTCGGCACCTGCATCGCCGAGCGGCTGCGCGCTCTCGATGAACGAGGGGTCGACCGAAGGAACGGCCGTGTACTCCTTGCGCGATCGCGTGACGAGCAGGAACACGAGGCCCAGCGACATGACCGCGATGAGGAAGAACGTCGCGTAGCCCTTCATGTCACGCGCTCCATCTCATTTCGCAGGCGGAGTCGCCGGCTTGGCGCTCGCGCTCGCTCCTGCAGAAGCAGACGCAGACGACCCGGGGCCCGTCGCGGGCTTCTCCGCCGGGAACACCGGGCTGACGCCGGCAACGAAGTACACCGCGCGCGCCATCGTGGTCGAGCCGTGCTTCGCGTAGAGGTCGCCTTCGTGACGGAAGAGGCTCGACGTCACGCTGTCGGCGGCGATGAGCATGAGCGCTGCACCGAGGAGCACGATCGCGAACACGTCTGCGACCATGCCGATACCGCCGCGCGTGGCGAGCGTCGAGCCTCCGCGCTTGAGCATGCGATCGGCGAGGAACGACGGCAGACCCACGACCGCGATGAGCCCGACGACGAGACGCGCCCAGATGTTGTCGACGGCGAGACCGACCACCGCCATCACCGCGACGAGCGTGACGAACCCGCCGAGCGCGATCCCGATGCCGGCAGTGATGCGCATGAGGCGGCGCATCTGTGGAGTCGCGCGAGTGGCGCTCGTCGCGCTCGAGCCCCCGCCCGCCGCACTCGCTCCGAGGCTCGAAGATCCTTTCGCGATCTTCTTCTTCGGAACGACGATCTCGTCTTCGTCCTTGGCCACCGGCTAGCAAGGGACTTCATCGTGGGGCTCGCGTCAAGGTATACGCTCGGCCCGATGGACTCGGACGCGGGCGCGCTCGGCCGCCTCGGCTATGCGCAGGAGCTACTCCGTCGCATGGGCGGCTTCTCGAGCTTCGCCGTCAGCTTCTCGATCATCAGCGTCCTCACCGGATGCATCACTGCGTACGCCGATGCCATCGGTCCGGGCGGCCCCGCGGCGCTCGGTCTCGGTTGGCCGCTCGTCAGCGTCGGCACCATGTTCGTGGCGCTGGCGATGGCGGAGCTGGCGAGCGCCTTCCCCACCGCAGGCGCGCTCTATCACTGGTCGGCGCTGCTCGGCAGCGCGGGCTGGGGATGGATGACCGCCGCCATGAACCTCGTCGGGCAGGTGGCGATCGTCGCCGCCATCGACTTCGGCTGCGCGAGCGAGCTCGCCGCGACGCTCGGCCTCGGCGGACGCTGGCCGTTCTACTTGCTCGCGGCGATCCTCGCGAGCCACGCGCTCTTCAACGCGTTCAGCGTGCGCCTCGTGGCGTGGCTCAACGACTTCTCGGCCGCCGTGCACATCCTGCGCGTCGCG
>JAXDMI010000616.1:0-5611 GCA_034666145.1 Myxococcales bacterium
CGAAAAGACGCCGAAGATGGTCGAGCTCCGCAACACCTACGAGAAGCACGTCGCCGCGATGATGCAGCTCGCCGGTGAAAACGAGGCGAAGGCCAAGGCAGACGCGAAGACGGTCCTCAAGATCGAGACCCAGCTCGCGCAGGCCTGGATGTCCAAGGAGGACCGCCGCGAGCCGAAGAAGATCAACCACCGCGCCACGCGCGCCGATCTGCCGAAGCTCGCGCCGGGCATCCAGTGGGATCCGTGGCTCGACGCCGCCTCGGCGAAGAGCGTCAGCGTCTTCAACGTCGCGCAGCCCGACTTCATGAAGGCAGTCGGTCAGATGATCGGCGGCAAGGTGTCGATCGGCGACTGGAAGACGTACCTGCGGTGGCACCTCTATCGTCAGACCGGGGACCAGCTCTCGAAGAAGTTCGTCGACGAGAAGTTCAAGTGGCGCCAGGCGCTCGTGGGCGCGAAGAACCTTCCGCCGCGCTGGAAGCGCTGCGTTCGCTCGGTCGACAGCGGTATGGGCGAGGCGCTCGCGCAGCCGTTCGTGAAGAAGACGCTCGGCGCCGAGGGCAAGGCCGTCGTCGTCGGGATGGTCTCCAGCATCGAGGCCTCGATGCACGAAAACCTCGAGAAGATCTCCTGGATGGATGAGCCCACGCGCAAGGCCGCGTTCGGCAAGCTCTCGAAGATCGCGAACAAGATTGCCTACCCCGACAAGTGGCGCAACTACGACGACCTCGCCGTCGCGCGTACGTCCTACGTGCAGAACATGATCGCCGCGTCGGCGTTCGAGCACCGTCGTCAGATGGCGAAGATCGGCAAGCCCGTCGATCGCACGGAGTGGGGGATGAGCCCGCCCACCGTCAACGCGTACTACGACGCGCAGCTCAACGAGATGGTGTTCCCCGCCGGCATCCTGCAGCCGCCGTTCTATGCGAACTCCTCGCCCATGCCGACGAACTTCGGCGGCATCGGCATGGTCATGGGCCATGAGCTCACGCACGGTTTCGACGACGAGGGCCGCCAGTTCGACGCCGAAGGAAACCTCAAGGACTGGTGGGGGCCCGCCGTGAACACCGAGTTCGAGCGACGCGCCGAGTGCGTGAAGAAGCAGTACGACGGGTACGTCGTTCTCGGCGACGTCCACGTCAACGGCAAGCTGACGCTCGGCGAGAACATCGCCGACCTCGGCGGCGTGAAGCTCGCGTATCGCGCATTGAAGACGAAGAACGCGACGCCCGCGACGGGCGGAGGTGCGGCCTCGCCCAAGGGCGAGTTCACGCCCGAGCAGGAGTACTACCTGGGCTTCGCGCAGGGCTGGTGCGGCAAGCTTCGCGACGAAGCGCTCCGTCATCAGGTCGCGACGAACCCGCACTCGCCGCCGAACTTCCGCGTCAACGGCCCGCTCTCCAACGTGCCGGAGTTCGCGCAGGCGTTCTCGTGCAAGCCCGACGCGAAGATGGTCCGCAAGGAGCGCTGCGAGGTCTGGTGATTGCCAATCAGGCGATCACTGCGCCGTCGTCGGCGGATCGCAGGACTTCCAGAGCCCGGGAGTCGGAGCTACGCATTTTCCCAGCGTGCACGTGAGCTCTCGCGCGCAACCGGCCGTGCAGTCCTCGCCGACGCCTGCGCTCGGCCAGGGCTTGCAGGTTCCGTTGTCGTTCTTGTCGTGCACGCACCTGGCTCCGGCGACGCAGTAGTCGCCTGACATGCACGCCTGCCCGAGCGGCACGGTGCCGAAGAAGCGGCACAGCGAGTCGGACCCGCACGTGAGGCCGCCGAGTAGATCGCACGGCCGATCCGCGCACGGCTCGCCGAGCTTTGCGGTCGGCGCGCACGTGCCGCCGGCCGAGCACCAGCGCGAAGCGCACATGTCGCTGGACGAGCAGGCTTCGCCGTCCTTCGGTAAAGCGGTGACCGCGATCGGCGGATCGCAGATCCCGCAGCCTGTCCCGTGGTGCCACGCGCAATTTCCGGTCGTGCAATCCCCGTCGCGCAAGCAGCGATCGCCGGCGGCGAAGACACCTGGCGTCACGGGACACCAGGAGAGCAGCACCGATGGGTCGAGGAACGTGAGGACGGGATCGAGGAACGCGTCGCAGCTGAGCGACGTCACGGCCGCCGCGCAATCCGCGATCGTGGTCGCCGCGCCCTCACCCCGATAGCGATCGACACATCGCTCGGTGAACACCGCCGCGCAGGTCGAAACGCTCGTGTAGATCCGGTCGAACCAGAACGGGCTGCACGTGCTCGCCCGCTCGCAGATCGCCGGTCCGGAGGAGGCGCACGCGCTCAGCGCGCTCGCGGAGGCCTCGTGGGTCTCGAAGGTGGCGACCGGCGCGACCGCGCCGCATCCGGCGGCGGCCACCACGACGACGGCCGCGGCTGCGGTCATGACGACCGCGCTCTTGAGCGAAACGAAGGTAAGCATGAGCGCGCCAAGTGCACGGCATGTACCAGCGACGCCGAGCGTGCACGCGCGGCATATCGCGTGAGGCCCGCACGATCATCACGTCCGAGTGTCGTGGAACGACGACACCGCGCGTTCACACTCGCTCGCGGGTCGGCCTTAATGGATCGTCGACTGCTGCCGTAAGGAGCCTCATGCAGCAGCTCACGCGTGTCTTCTCCGCAGGCGCGTGGTCCGAGCCGCTGCCACGTGATCTCGACTCGCGCCGCACGGTGGTCTTCGTCTTCGCCGCGCCCGAATACGCGCTCGATGACGCTCCTTTTGCCGATCTCCGTAGTGCCTTCCCCCGCTCGCACATCGTCGGATGCTCGACGGCCGGCGAGATCATGGGCCCCTCGATCCTCGACGGAAGCGTGACGGTCATCGTCGCGCACTTCGAGCGCACCGACATCCGCACCGCGCGTGAAGCGGTGACGCGAGACACGTCGTTCGAGGCCGGTGTGCGTCTGGCCCGCTCCATAGCCGGCGCCGATCTGCGCGGCTGCTTCCTCCTCACCTCGGGCAACGACGTCAACGGCGGCCACCTGACCGACGGGCTGAAGTCCGTGCTCGGGAAGACGCCCATCTCCGGCGGCCTCGCCGCCGACGGACGCCGATTCGGCAAGACCTGGTTGATCGACGACGGTCGCCCGCGTGGAGGCATCGCCTGCCTCGTCGGCTTCTACGGCGACGCGATTCGTCTCGGGCACGGAACCAAGGCAGGTTGGGACAAGTTCGGTCCCGAGCGCGTCATCACGCGCGCCGAGGGCAACGTCATCTTCGAGCTCGACGGTCGGCCGGCGCTGGATCTGTACAAGGCTTACCTCGGCGAACGCGCGGCAGGTCTGCCCGGGAGCGCCGTGCATCACCCGCTGGCCATCCGCTCCTCGCGCGGAAGCGAGCCAACCATTCGCGGTGTCATGGCCCACTGTGAGAGCGCCCGCTCGTTGACCTTCGTGGACGACATGCGCGAGGGGGCGTTCGCGCAGCTGATGCACGGGAACTTCGACCGCATCATCGTTGCGGCCGGCGAGGCCGCGACCGCCGCCATGTTCGACGGCGCTTCGCTCTGTATCGCGGTGAGCTGCGTGGCCCGTCGCATGGTCCTCGGCGCGCGCGAAGAGGAAGAGACGGAGGCCACGAGCGGTGCGATGCCCGGGTGCGTCGTCGCGGGCTTCTACTCGAACGGCGAGATCTCGCCGAACGGTCTCGGGGACTGCACCGTCCACAACCAGACGATGACGATCACGACGTTCCGTGAAGTCTGAGCTGCACCCGTTGTTGCTGAGGCAGATCGCGAAGATCGGCCTCACGGCATGCGAGCCCCCCGGCGCCGCCGAGTGGGCGCAGCTGCTCGCGCGCGTCTCGCAGACCTACGCGCAGGCAGACCTCGATCGCTCGATGCTCGAGCATGCGCTCGAGACCTGCTCGAGCGAGATGCAGGACCTCAACGACCAGCTTCGACAGAGCTCGCAGAAGGCCATCGCCAAGAAGAGCGTCGAGCTGCAAGCGAGCCTGGTGCTCGCGCGGGCCGTACAGGAGTCGGTCGCCGAAGGCATCATGGTCTACCAGGGCGACGAGGTGCTCTCGTGGAACGAGCGCTTCGCCGAGCTGTGGCGCATGCCGAAAGCCTTCCTTGCTGCGCCGACGACCTCGGCGTTCCTCGGGCACGTGTGCACGCTCGTGAAGTGTCCGGAGCAACTGAAGGAGCTCGCAGCCGTCGACGCCCGAGGACCGAAGTGCGTGTCGGTGCGCGACGTCGAGCTCGCCGACGGCAGGATCTTCGTTCGCTATACGGCGCCGATCATCGGCGTCGAAGGCGTGGAGCATGGGTGCATCGTCTGCTATCGAGACGTCACCGAGGAGCGTCGTGTCCTCGCGCAGCGTGTCGTCGTCGGCGAGCGCATGGCGTCCGTCGGTCAGCTCGTCGCAAGCGTGGCTCACGAGATCAACAACCCTCTCGCTTACGTGAAGGGGAACGTCGAATACGTCGCGGGAGAGCTTCGTCGTCGTCGTTCGTCCGCGGACGGCCCGCTGCTCGAGGCGCTCGACGACAGCTGCGTCGGCGTCGATCGCATCGCGGTGATCGTGCGTGATTTGCGCGCGCTGTCGCGTGTCGACGAGGAGAGACGCGCTCGCGTCGACGTCGTCTCCGTCCTCGAATCGGCCCTGCAGATGGCGACGAACCAGATCCGCCATCGGGCGCGGATCGTGCGCGACCTCCGAGCCGTGCCGGCGGTGATGGCGAACGAGGGCAGGCTCGCGCAGGTGTTCCTGAACCTCCTCGTCAACGCGTCTCAGGCGATCTCGGAAGGGTGCGTCAGCCAGAACGAGGTGTCGGTCGTCACGCGGACGACGACCGCGGGCGGCGTCCGCGTCGAGATCCGCGACACGGGCAGCGGCATCGCACCGGAGTGTCTGGAGCGGATCTTCGACCCGTTCTTCACCACGAAGCCGCTCGGGATCGGAACGGGCCTCGGCCTGTCGATCTGCAAGGGGATCGTCGAGAAGCTCGGCGGAACCATCAGCGTCGAGAGCGCGGTCGGTCGCGGCTCGTGCTTCGTCATCGAGCTCCCGGCCGCGTTCGAGGACGCCGCCGTCTCGGAGGAAGCGTCAGCCAGCGCGGCGCCGACGCGGTCGAAGCTGAAGATCCTCGTCGTCGACGACGACCCGATGGTGCGGCGCATGCTCGATCGCATGCTCAACGAGCACGTCGTCGAGAGCGTTCCGAGCGTCGATGAGGGCATCGCCGCGCTCGACAGGTCGGACTTCGATCTCGTTCTCTGCGACGTCATGATGCCGGATCGGACCGGCGCCGACATGCATCGCGAGGTGCGGCTTCGCTGGCCCGACCTCTTGCCACGATTGGTGTTCATGACCGGTGGCGCCTTCACTCCGGCGCTCCAGACGTTCCTCGATCAGCCGTCGATCACGCGGCTCGACAAGCCGCTCTTCCCGCGCGCCGTCGCCGAGATCGTTCGGCGGGTCGCCGAGCTGGACGTGAGCAGCGCTCGCGCGGCCTGAGCTGCGCGTTCACTCCGCGGCGGCGTCGGCGGTCTCAGCGTCGGTCTCGGTCTCGGGATGCTCCATGCCCGGCGCGATGAGCTCTCCCTTGGCATCGAGCTCGCGAAGGGGGCGAAGCTTGATGATGCCGACCGCGTTCAGGACCTT
>JAXDMI010000617.1:0-10565 GCA_034666145.1 Myxococcales bacterium
AACTTCCCGACGCAGGGTCATCAGAAGCCGAAATGACCCAGGGTCAGGAGAGCCGAAATGACCCAGGGTCAGGAGAGCCGAAATGACCCTGGGTCAGGAGAGGCGAAACGACCCTGGGTCGGGGGCTATTTGCCGAAGGCGCGTTCGATGGCTTCGGCGATGCCGCCGCCTCGCGCGATGTCGCGATCGAGGACGTCGGTGGCGGCCTTCTTCACTTCGTCGGGGGCTTGGCCCATCGCGAAGGAGCGGCCCGCGGTCTGGAGCATCGGTAGATCGTTGAGCCAGTCGCCGACGCAGACCGTCTCGCCGATGTCGATGCCGTAGTGCGCGGCCATCCACGCGAGCGCGGTGCCCTTCGTGCCGCCGGCTGCGCGCGCGACCATGCCCCAATGCTCGCGGCTCTTGTCGGCGTCGCGGCGGAACGGGAACATCGCGACCTGCATCGCCTCGGTCTCGTCGCGCTGGATGTCCGCGACGGTTCGGCCGACGCTCGCTTCGCGCCCGAGCGCGACGACCGCGGTCATTCCGTCCTTCGAATCCCACAGCGCATGCTCGGTCACGCGATGCGCGTAGCGAAGATCGGTCGACCACGTGCGCACGTACGGCAAGTAGTCGGCGCCGCGCTCGTCGTGGACGATCGCATCTTCGGCGAAGAGGAACGCGACGAGGTCGTTGCGATCGAGGCTGTCACGCAGGCGATCCGCAGCACGACCTCGGATGCCGTGATGGAGGAGCGTCTTCTGCCCCTTCACGTTCACGACGTGGCTGCCGTCGGCGCAGCCCACGGGGCCGTCGATGCCGAGGAGCTCCGCGGACGGACGCGTCCCCGAGTAGAGGCGCCCGGTGAGGATCGTCACCTTGATCCCACGCGCCTTGAGCTTCTTGATCGCGTGGACGTCTTCGTCCTTCGCTTCACCGGCGTGATCGAGGAGCGTTCCGTCGAGATCGATCGCGAGGAGCTTGTACGGACCGCCGCCCGGCGAGCGCGCATCACGGCCATCACCAGGATGATGGCGCGCGCTCGTTCCGTTGCCGTTCTTCCCCGAAGCCGACGCGGCTGCGCCGGCCTTCGGCCTATCGCTCCCCCGTCGTGCTGCCATGCGAGTACTACGTCGATTCGGGCCCTCTCCCACGAGAGAAGAGCCCGAATCGACCGAGGGTCAGGCGACCGCGCTTGCGGGGTAGACCGAGACCTTCTTCTTGTCGTTCGACTTCCACTCGTACTTCACCTGGCCATCGACCAGCGCGAAGAGGGTGAAGTCCTTGCCCTTGCCGACGCCTTTGCCTGGCGAGATCGTCTCGCCGACCTGGCGAACGATGATGTTCCCGGCGCGAACGATCTCGCCGCCGTAAACCTTCACGCCACGACGCTGCGAATTGGAGTCGCGGCCGTTGCGCGTGCTGCCTGCGCCTTTTTTGTGAGCCATGGTGCTGTCCTAAATCTTTCTGTTCGCGGATCAGCCGGCGATGCCGGTGATCTCCAGCGCGGTGAAGGGCTGACGGTGACCCGACTTGCGGCGGTAGTTCTTCCGGCGGCGGAACTTGAAGATGATGATCTTCTCTCCGCGGTCCTGGGCGATGATCTTCGCCTCCACCTTGGCGCCGCCCACCACGGGCTTGCCGATCTTGATGCCATCGCCACTACCAACGAGGAGAACCTCGCCGAGGGTGATGGCGTCGCCGACGTTGCCGGCGAGCTTTTCGACGCGAAGGCGATCGCCCTGCGCCACTCGATACTGCTTTCCGCCCGTTTTGATGACCGCGTACATGAGACACGCCCTCTTCGGTGAGCCGCGCGAGCCTCATCCGTAGGGAAGAGACCGCGTCGGCGGGGTTTCCCCGCCCCACTTCGAAAGGGGGTCGAGGGACGCGGCAGTATATTGAGGGCGCGCTTTTTGTAAAGCCGTACGAGGCCTCTCCCTACGTTAGGCGCCCGAAACGGCGTGCGCCCGGGCCGGTGGCTACCGCGCTCGGTCCCCTCGTGCATAATGATTGCAGGTTCGGCGCCACTGGCTCGTGTGGCGAGCTGGGTGGGGCGCGGAGGATTCATGGATTATCGCGGTGTTCTGCTCGTCGGCATGCTCAGCGCGGCTGCGCTCGTCGGCGCAGCCACGTCCTGTAGCGCTCCCGATCCCGGCCAGGTCACGTTCATCGAGCGCCCCAAGGGCTCGGGGGGCGAGCTCACCAGTGGCGGGACGTCGAACGGCGGCGTCGAGGCCGGCGTGGTCACGGAAGGCGGGACCACGACCGAGGCGGGCGCCGAGGGCGGCGGTATCACCGGCGACCCCGTCTTCGGGACCACCGCGTTCGCCGCGGGCCAAGCGGGTCCGCCGGTCCGCGTCGCGAAGGCGGCGAATGCCGCGCACAACGGCGATGCCTCCGGAAAGGACTGCGTCACGTCCACCTGTCACCTCGATGCTCGTCCGTGGTCCTTCGGCGGCACGCTCTACACGGACGCCGCCGGGACGGCGCGCACCGCGAATGCCGAGATCCGCGTCACGGGCCCGGACGGCAAGGTCGTCGCGTCGACGTTCAGCGACGTCGACGGCAATTTCTGGTTCGAGTCCTCCGGCGATCCGAAGATCCCGGCGGGCAGCCGTGTCGGCGTCCGCACCGCCGGCGCGGTGATGGACATGGGCGGCTCGATCGGCGGCGCCCAGGTCGGCTGCCAGAGCACGACGTGTCACGGCGCCGGCAACCCCGGCAAGGTCTACATCAAGTAGCGTCGCTGGGCGTTTTTGGCGCTCAGTAACGATGCTGGAAGAGGACGTCGAGGATCGACGTGCCCTTGTCGCCGCGCGTGCCGATGAGTGACCACTTCGGCACGAACTGCCATTCGAGGAACAAGAATGTCGTGTCCGGCTCGCGCTGCGAGAAGCCCGACGCGTAGCCGAGCTGCACCTTGAGGTTGCGCCGCAGCCGATAGCCGACCTTGGTGCGCGAGCGGTTGGCGCTCGTATGGTCCTGCTCGAGATCGAAGTCCTCGTCGAGATCACCGAGCGCCTGATTGAGGCCGGACGAAGCGAGGCCGGTGCCGACGTCGGTCGCGGCCTGCGTGTCGCTCGGTCGTGCGTCACCCGCGCGCGCTTGGTTGGGATCGGCGCGCCCGAAGAGAAGGATCGAGAGGATCTCGTTCTTCGAGAACGGCGGCTCGGAGCGCAGCGTGAGCTTGCCGGTCTTGAGCGGTCCGTTGAACTCGACCCAGATGCGCGTGCGATCGGGCGCATCCCAGTAGGCCGCCGCAACGATGATCGGATCGGTCGGCGCGTCACCCGCTGCGAACGTGACCGTGCCGCGATCGACGACGAAACGACGACCCTGCACGTCGATGGTGCCGCCTTGCTTCAACGCGATCTGGCCGGTCATCGCGATCTCGTCGGCGATGTCGACGACGGTGCGGCCCGTCAGGAAGACGCGGACGCCGCGTCCTTCGAGCTCCACGTCGTCACCGAGCGTCACCGTGAAGCGTGCTGCGAGGTTGTCTTCCGGCTGCGCGGAACCGTCAGCGATCGCTGCAGCGGCCTTCGCGGCCGCGATCGCCGCCGCCTTCGTGCGCTGCGCCGAGCCTGGCCGCTCGGTGGCAGCGACGAGCGTACCGTCACGCCGGCGAATGCCGATGTCGATCGTCTTGTCGGGATCCATCGACTGCAGCGTCTGCGTTCCGCGTGCGGGCACCATCACCTTGGCGCGCGGGATGGTGACGGTCACCGCCACCGCCTTCTTGTCGGCAGGCATGCGCGCCGAGAGATGGACCTCGCCGGTCGCCGCCGCGAATGTCGCGCCCTCGGCGCTGAGCGGTACGCCTTCCTTCGTGGGAACGACCGCAACGAGGTCGATCGATTCGAAGCGAACGCCCCTCATGCGACCCGCGGCAGACGCCTTGATCTCGCCGGAGCCGATCTTCGCAGTCGCGTCCTGGATGCGGAACGCACCGTCGCGCTCGAATACGGCATTGGCGCGAATGTCGGTGATCTCCTCGCCGATCGCGTTCACGTAGAGACGTCCGCCGCTGACGCCGACGCCTCCTTCGAAGACGTGCGACGTCGCATCGATGGTGGCGCTGCCGCGTCCGTCGACCTGGCCGTCGATCTCGGGGATGGAGCGACGAACGAACGGCCGCAGGACGGCGAGGCGAACGCGATCGAGCATGTAGTCGATCTTCGTCGACTTCGCGTCGTCCCACGCGACGTCGACGCCGTGCCAACGGAGCGAGCTCGACACCACGTCGACGCGACCGTTGCCTCCGTCCTCTTGGTTGACGCGTGCGCTCGCGTCGAGCGCGCCGTTCTTCGCCACCAGCCGCAGGTCGCCGCGCAAGACACGCACGCCCGCGATGCCGAGCCCGTCGACGCGCGCATTGGCTTCGAGAAGCGGCTCGCCGGTGAGGTCGCGCAGCTTCACGCGACCGGTCAGCGTGCCGCGCACGTTCTGAGGCAGCGGGAGCGGCGCGAGCTCGAGGTCGGCGACGTCGAGCTCCCCCGACGCATTCCACGCGAGCGGCCGTCCCGCGAACAGATCCGCGGACGGCACCTTCGCGATGAGGAGACCGCGCACGTGACCGGCCTTGTGTTGCTTGACGGCTGCAGGACCCGAGCGCGCGCGCTCACCCTCTGTCTCGTCGGCGCTCACGGTCGCGACCACGTTGCTCCCGTCCCAGCGGGCCTCGAGCACGGCGTCGATCGGCGCATAGCGCGCCTGCACGCGGGTGGTCGCGGTCTGTTTCTCGGCGAGGCCTTCGGCACGCGCCACGAGCGTCACGCGCGGCTTGGCGAACGAACCGGCGATCGTCGAATGCAGCGAGAGCGCGCCGCGCAGGTCAGGCCGCGCGAAGATGCCGGGAAGGTCGCCCGCCTCGCGCCGCTGCATGTCGACGACGCCGCTGACCTCGAGCGCCGTGAGCGCGTCGCGGTCGAATGGCTTCGTGCCCGTGGCCCAGCCGAAGAGCGGGACGTGCGCCTTCGTGTCTGCGCTGCCGAGGATTCCCTTCACGTCCCACGCGAGGGCCGAGATCTCCGTCTCGTCGGACGCGCCGTCGTGGCCGACGTGCAACCCGAGATCGATTCCCCCGATGTGCGTCGACGTGCCGTTGTCGTTCAACGTGACGTCGAGCTCGCGCGTCATCGCGCTCGCGTAGACGGTTGGGAGGACCCGTGCGTCGAGTCGTTCGACGCGCGCAGAGAGCGCGACGTTGCCGCTGATGCGCTCGATGCGCTCGTTGGCGAATAGCGCAGCGCCTTGCGAGAGATCGAGATCGCCGCGCAAGTCCAGCGCGCCAGTCGCGCGCTTGGCATTGGCCACGCTGAGGCCGCCGGGCATCTCGAGCTCGGCGCGCTGCACTTCGATGAACCCGAGCGCTCCGACGGCGAGTCGCGCGTTGCCGCTCACGTGGCGGCCGGAGAGCGTGGCATGCACCTCGGCGGCGGTGCCGTCCTTCGCGCCCGCGATGGTCACGTCGACGTGTCCGTCGGTGCGCGTCGGCGTGGCCTTCACGTCGATGTCCATGGTCGCCAACGAGCCCTCGGGCAGCAGCGTGAGCTCGCGGATGCCGGTCATCGCGGCGACGCGCTGCATGTCCAAGCCTTCGCCCTTCGCGCGGATCGACAGAGCGCCGTCCTGCACCTGGACCTCGAGGTCGAGCGGTGCACCGAGCCCGGTGACGTGGCCACCGCGAACCGCGACACCGCCCGGACCGAAGACGACCTCGCTCACCTTCGCGTCGATCGACGAGCCGCCTTGCGTGCCGTCGACGTGCACGACCGCGTCGAGCACCTTCGGCGTGGGCGAGAGGATGATGCGCGCATGCCCGGTGGCGTTCGGATAGGTGAGCGGCTCCTTCTTCTCCGCCTTCGAATCGCCGCTCGCAGCGGTGAGCCGCACTTCCTTCGCGCTGGCGGTGACGTCGATGACCGGGTTGGCGAGCGGTCCTTCGACGGTGGCGTCGGCATGCACGCTGCCGGCGGAGGCTGGCGCTCGCGACACGCCGCTGGCATCGGCGACGACGTGCGCAGCAACGGTGGCGCGCGCGAGATCGATGGTGCCGGTCGCGTGTGCCGTGCCCGACCCGCTCACCATGCCCGGCGCACGCGCCAGCGCATGCAGGTCCTTGGATCGCGCGACCGCGTCGAAGGCGAGCGTCTCTTCGGGGATCGAGACGATCACCTTTCCGTCGACCTCGACGCCCGGCTCGCTCGCGTGGACCTTCGCCGACACCGTGCGACGGTCGAAGTCGCCGGCCGCGTCGACGGCGGGCACACGTTGCGCGAGCACGACACTGGGCTTCGTCGAGAGCGTGAACGTCCCGGTCGGCGCGCCGCTCGCGATCACGCCCTCGACGTGGACGTGGCCGGACACGTCGCTCTCCGGGCCGCCGAACGCAGCGCTATCGACCTTCCCGAGATCGGCATCGAGGTGGAACGGCTGCTTGTCGCGCAGACCCACCTCGCCGGTCGCGTCGAGCGTGCTTCCGCCGACGTTGCCATGCGCGGTGACCGCGAGCGTCGGCAGCTTGCCGTGCGCCTTCGCATGCAGCTCCACGGGCTTCGAGATGGGAAGGGCCGGGAACGCGCGTCGCACGACGTCGGGCTGCGCGAGCGGAAAATCCGCGGAGGCATCGAGCACGTCGCCGTCGAGACCGAGATGCGCCTTCAGAGGAATGCCCGCGCCGTCGCCGTCGAGGTCCCAGTGCATCGTGACGCCGCCGGTCGTGCTCCCGGCTGCCCCGCCTTGTGCGGCGTTCACGGCGCGCGCGGCGGCGGACAACGGCACGGTGATGCCGCCGGTCGCGAGGCCGTGCACGTCCGACGACTGACCGGGAGCGCGCGGCGCTCGCGCGGTGAGATGCACCTCGTCGACCTCCACGTTGAGGCGGTTCTCGCTGATGAAGACGCGCGCATGCACGTCGTCGGCGTCGGCATCGAGCTTCGGTGGCACGACGTTGCCGTGCACCCATGCATGCCGGAGTCGCGCGTTGGGGATCGAGAGGCGTACGTCCTCGGCCGACGGTGCCTTGACGGTGACGGGCGTCGGCGTCCTGCTCGGTCGCGGGAAGAGGGCGCGTGCGATCCCAATGTCGCCATTCTTGTCGATGTCGACCAGCACCTCGGCCTCGTCGATGCGCGCTTCGTCGAGCGAGATCTCCGGCGTGCCCTTCGAGAGCAGCGACGTGACGAGCTTCTTCAGATCGATGCGCCCGTCGATCCCCTTCGCGAGGATCACGCGCCGTCCTTCGGGATCGAAGATCTCCGCCTGCGCGACGCGGACGTGACCCCACGGACCGAGCGTCAGCTCCTCGACGTCGCCGAGCACGAGGCGCCCGAGGAAAAGCGTGGAGAGTGCATCATTCGTCACCGACTGCGCCATGCGGCGGGTCGTGGCCATGTTCGCGTGGATCATCACGCTGCCTACGAGCGCGCCCACGAACACCGCGGACGTACCGAGGACCTGCGCGCCATGGACGAGCGCCTTCAGCGCACGACGTCGCATCAGAACGCCTCCCCGATGCCGAATGCGAGCGCGATGGGCGCACCGAAGAGCGTGTCCGGCGGACGTTCGAAGGATGAGCTCGAGAGGTACTGGAGGCCCGGGATGCGGTACCCGACGTCGAGGCGGATCGGACCGACCGGCGTGTCGTAACGCGCGCCTGCTCCGCATGACAGGTGTGGGCGATCGAGACGTACGTCGAGCGTGAACGGCGAGACGTCGGCCGCGTCGCAGAAGACCGCCGTCGAGAACGGCCCTGCCACGTTGATGCGGACCTCGACGCTCAGCTCCCAGAGCGTGCGCCCGCCCGTCGGCAGCGTGCAGCCCTTGTCGTTGGGGTTGCAGCCGGAAGCGCTGATCGACTGACCCGCAGGGCTCAAGTAGGGAATGACGTCGTACGGGCCGATTCCACGCAATGGATAGCCGCGGTTCGACACCGGGCCCCCCGCGTAGAAGCCGCGGAAGAAGAGGATCTGGTAGTCGCGCGCACTGCCTTCCACGCGTGACGGGCCGGGATTCCGGAAATTGACCTCGGCGTACTTGCCGTAGTCGAACGGGAACAGCGATCCGATCGAGCCTCGCGTCGCAAGTACGAAGCGCTTCTTCGTCAGCGGCACGTAGACCCGAATCTCGGGTTGCACGCGGATGTCGCTCGCGTCGCCTTGCAGCGGACCGCCGGCCACCTGCACCTGGTTGGCGATGTAGATGCCCTTCCGGGGATGGATGGGATCGTCGCGGAAATCGAGATACGCGAAGACGTCGAGATACGAGAGGACGAGCGTGAGCGCGTCCGGCGTCCTACCGATGTAGTCGAACGGGAAGTTCCCTTGCGCGCCATATTGCGGGCTGATGTAGAGGTGGCCGAAGAACGTGCGCTCTACACCGACCGTGCCGCGAATCTCGTGATAGCCGAGGACGCTCTGCGAGGTGCTGCCCGGCAGGAGCACGGGATAGATGTTGTAGTCTGCACGCGCCAGGCCGGTGGTGCGACTCTCGATGAACGCGGGCTGGCGCAGCGTGAGGTTGATCTGTGATTCGGGCAGGAGCTGGTTCGGCGCCTTGATGTCCGGGAAGCGCGTGGGATAGAGCACGACGCCCGGCTTGAAGCGCACGTCGAGGCGCCGCAGGCCGCCGAGGAAATTCGAGCTCTGGAGGCCCACGAGGAGGTGCACATCCGTCTTGAGCGAGTCGAACTCCAAGCCGCCTCCTGCGAGGAGGGCGCGCAGCTTCGAGACCTCGCAGGTCACGGTCATCGGCACGACGTGCGTCGTCTCGAGGTCCTTGGTGTCGAGCGCGATCCCGACCGAAGCGAAGACGCCGAGGTCGAGCAGCGCCTGACGCGCTTGGTCGACGTCGTCGCTCGAGTAGAGATCGCCCTCCTTGATCGCGAAGACCCGGCGCACCTTGTCCTCGGGCAGCTCGTCGAGGCCCTTCCACGTGATGGTGCCCACGCGAGCGACGGCGCCGGGCGCGACCGTGAACGTGATGCGCGCAGTGGCGGTGGCGAGGTCGACCTCGACGTGGCGCTCGACGCGCGCGCCGGCATGACCTCGCGACGTGAGCGCCTTGAGCGCGGCCTTCTCCGCGTCGGCCAGCTTGTCCTCGTCGAGCGGCGCGCCTTTGGGCAAGACGCCGCCGATGGCGCTCCGCAATTTCAGGCGCGCCGACGCCTCGACGGTCTCGTCGCCGGCGACCGCCGTCGACTCGACTGTGGTGAGGCGACCTTCGAAGACCTCGATGCTGACGCGTACCTTGTCGTCGTCGGGGACGACCCGCGCGACGCGCACGATCGCGTCGTAGTAGCCGCGCGCATGCATGTAGCGCTCGATGCGCGCGAGGTCGCGGCGGAGCGCGTAGCGATCGAACAGCTCGTGGCTGTAGATGATCCCGAGGAAGCGCGAGCTCTCTCGGGTGGTGATGTGATCCGCGAGGTCGTCGGTGTCGATGTCGTGAGCACCTTCGATGGTCACGGTGGAGATGGCGCTCTGACCGGCCGGGACGCTGTAACATCCCGTCGATGCGGCGAGCAGTACGAGGCCGGCGATGAGCTGCAGGACGACCGCGAGACGCGGGGCGATGCGATGATGTCTCTCGCCGCCCGTCACAGACATCGCGCGCACGATACCATCGCCGCCGCTGGGATCATCGTGGCGTTCGGCCTCGGTGCCGCAGCATGTGCTGCGGGGAACGTGCCCGGGCCCAACTACGTGCAGGTCCGCGCCGAGGACTACGTTGCCGTTCCGTTCACGCCACAGCCGCCGCCGGTCGAGATCGTTCCGCTCCGGCCAGCAGGCGTCGACACGAAGGCGCTCGTGTGGGCAGACGGCAGCTGGGAGTGGGGCGGCGATCGCTTTCGATGGGTGCCGGGAGCCTGGGTCGCTCCGCCGGACGGCGCGAAGCGAGCACGTTGGGTCATCGTCCGTCGCGACGTCGACGGGCAGCTCTTCTTTGCGCCGTCGAGCTGGCGCGATGCGACAGGCAAGCCGATGGACCCACCCAGGCCGCTCGCGCGCGCGAGCACACGACCGGGCGGTCCGGCGGGTGCAGGTGACGTGACTGCTCCAGGTGGCATCCGTACCGACCTGGACGAGTGACAGCTTCGCTGATGTACTTGGAGCGTGGGCGAAGGGCCGCGCGAGGCAAAGAAGAGCGGGCTCCTCGAGCTCGACGATCCGGTGAGCCGCCCCGGCTCCGAGCCCGCCGGTGTGGAGTCCGGCATCAACCCGGTGCCGATCCCGACGATCATTCCGCAGTACGATCCGTCGCAGTACGCCGAGGAGTCGGAGATCCGCGAGCGCATGCCGACGCTCACCGACGAGACCGCGCTCGAGCACGCGCGTCTGCAGTCGCTGCCGAGCAACATGCCGCCGCCGCGCCGGCCGATGTCGACGGTTCCGGGGCCGCTCCTCGATGCGACGCGCAACCCGCGTGATTCGTCGGTCGAGATCGACACCGGCGAAGAGGATCTCGAGAGCCTCGATGCGGCCGTGCAAGTGGCGATCCTGAGCTCGCGTCTCGCTCCGCTGACACGCGTTCCGTCGCTCGCCAAGGAGCTGGCGCAGCTCGGAGCGCTCCTCGAGGATCCG
>JAXDMI010000618.1:0-3199 GCA_034666145.1 Myxococcales bacterium
TTCCATGGGACTTGGGGTCGGCCTCCTTAGCATGCACCTTCCCGCCCGGAAAGCGCGTGGTGTTACCGGCTCTTACAGACTCATCGGTCACGATCCGGCGAGCTGCCGCGACGGGAGACGGAAAGGAGTCGCCTTAAATGCGCTTGCGACGTTGGACAACGCGCGTCCCTCCAGTAAAGCTCCGCCGTCATGAAGTCCCGTGCAGCACGCTCGATCGCGCCGGCGATCGCCTCGAGCATCCTCGTCGGTGTCATCTGTGTCGCGTGCAGCGGCGCCTCCTCCGACGAGCTGTTCGGAACGCCGACGGCAACGCAGTCCGGGACCAGCCCGACGCCGGGAACGAGCGGAGCGGCGACGAGCGGCGCGCCGGGCACGAGCGGCACCTCCGGAACGAGTGGCTTGCCGGGCTCCAGCGGTACCTCCGGAACCAGCGGCACGAGCGGCACCTCGGGAACGAGCGGAACGAGCGGCACGAGCGGCACCGTCAAGGACGCCGGCACCGACACGTCGACGGCGTTCAAGAGCCCGGGCATCTTCTGCGGCGCGAACGATATGGGCAACGACGTCTACTGCACGCCCACGACGAAGCTGTGCTGCGCGACGCAGACGGGACCGGATCCGGCGGACAAGAGCTTCGAATGCCTCTCCAGCGCCGGCGGCGGCGGGTTCGGGCAATGCCAGGGCCAACCGATCAAGTGCGACGACCGCACGGACTGCCCGACGGGCCAGGTCTGCTGCGGAGCGTTCGACGCGCAGAACGGTTATCAACGGGTGCAGTGCCAGTCGAACTGCACCGTCAGCCCGATCTCGGGCACGAGCCCGGTGCGCTTCTGCGACGGCAACGCGCCGACGGACGAGTGCGCAGAGATCGGCAAGACCTGCGGGACGAGCGCGAGCCTTCCCGGCTTCCACGTCTGCAAATAGCGGCGTGGCTCGCTTGTCTCGTCGCGGGTGCGCTCGCCGCGTCCTGCGCGCGGAGCGCGGTGACGGGCAGCGCGCATCTCGACGCGGACGCGGCGGTGTCGTCGCCAAGCACCGGCAGCGACGCGGGTGACGGCGATGCGGCGATCGACGTCGCCGTCGCCGTCGCCGCGCTTGCGCCCACGCAGATCGACCTCGACGGCAACGACGACCCCGAGGATCCGGGGACCGGCAGCGCGCCGGCTTCTGGTCGCTTCGAGAAGGTCGGGACGCCGCCGCTCGCGCTGACGCGCATCTGCGATCTCACGCCGTTCGGCGACGCGCTGTACGCGGCGCATGCGAATCAGCCGCTCGGCACCGACGGCGCGACGATCACGCGCTATCGACCGGGCAGCGCCGCCGATGCGAAGCGGCCGTTCGGTGTCGCGTTCGACTGGAATCGTCCCGGTGAGCCGACGAAGGGCGGCGGTGCCGGCCAGGGGTTTTTGCGGGTGCACGACATCGGTGGAAGGCTGTTCGTCGCCGATGCCGACCCGCCGTACAACGGCCTCGGGCTCGTCGAGTACGGCACCGAGGGGTACGTGTTCGTGTCGGACCGCGCGGGCGCGTTCGCTCCGCCGCGGGCGCCGAATTATCGGCCACCGGCCGCGCCGGATCTCGCGAGCGAGAACGGACGCGCGGGAGCAGCGGTGTTGCCTCGCGCGTATCACGTGATCGACGTCATCAAGTATCGCGGCGGCTTGTATGCGTCGACGGGCTCGGTGCCGCCGAAGGAGAAGGCGTGGCACGGGCCGTCGCCAGGCGCGCTGCATCGCGCGAACGAGGATGGGTCGCGATGGACGTACGAGGTCGATTATCCGTATCCGTGGCAGGACGGGGTGTGGCGGCTCACGTTCATGGTGCGGTTTCGGGATCGGCTTTACGCGGGGATTCAGGACTACGACGGGCGCGAGCCAAACGATTATGTGTATTTTGCACCTACGGGAGCGAGTGCGAGTGCGGGAGCGGGAGCGGGAGCGAGCGCGAGTGCGGGAGCGAGTGCGGACGCGGGAGGGAGGGCGGACGCGGGGGCGGATGCGGGTGGGAGGGACGCGGGGGCGCCGGAGCCGATATTGCGGCGCGAGGATGAGCACGCCGTGCGCGTGACGCGGAGTGGGGCGGCTGGGACGTTGCGGTGGTGGGTCGATACGAGGGCGAAGCCGGCGCGGCTCTATTGGCTCGCGTGGTCGAGGGATACCGGGGTGCTGCTCAGGGTGACGACCGACGGTGATCGGTGGGCGGCCGTTCCGTTGCCCGCCGATGCGGGGCGGCCTACCGACGTCACGCGGTTTCGTGATGCGGTGGTCGTGCTCACCGAGCGTGGGCTCTATCGGTTGAGTGGCGATGCCGTCGACGGCGCGATGGGGGTCGATGCGAGCGACGGCGTCGCGGCCGTGACGGCGACGCCGATCGCGCGCGTCGACGAGGCGCCGGATGGCGGCGCGCCGGCGAAGGAGAAGAAGTCGCCATTCGAGGTGAGCGACTTCTTCTGCGTCGCGCCGCTCGCCGTATTCCAGAACGAGCTCTACGCCGGCGGCCAACGCGGCGGCACGCTGTATCATCTCGTGACGCCGTAGGTCCGATGCCCGATCACATCCGAAAGTACGTCACCCTTCTCTGCGCGAGCGTCATCGGCGCCGCGCTGGTGCGCGGCGCGACCGCATGCTCTTCAGGCGCCGGGATCGCGCCCGGGGACGCGGGAGGCGCGAGCGACGCGACGATCGTCGACGCACCGATCGATCGAGCCGTGGCCGTCGATGACGCGGGCGTCGAGCCCGCGCCCCTCGACGGCTGGGAGCTGTATGCGGACTACGATGACTACTGCAAATTCTACGTCCCAAAGGCACGCGTGAATCTTCCGGCACCCATCCGATGGGAGCCATGCCGCGCGAATCCAGAGACGTCGACGAAGAGCTGCAGGCAGATGGTCCTCGACTGGAAACCCAGCCCACTCTTGGGTGGCGAGCTCATCTCGGAAACGACGCGTGGCATCCGTCGCACGAACGGCCGCGTTGCGCTCATGAGCGCGCGCTACCAGTCCGACGGCATCGTCCGTTTCGTCGCGGAGGTCGATGGTCCGATGCTCGTCGCTGTCCTCGCGCAGGCTTTGGACCGTTGCCTCCTCGATGGCGTGCCGAGCGACGGCGACCGGTACGCTTTCAAGGTGCTCGACAGCGAGGCGCAGCAGCAGGTCAGTAGCATCGGCGGAGGCGCGATCGGCGGACGGCTCGATGACTTT
>JAXDMI010000619.1:0-2520 GCA_034666145.1 Myxococcales bacterium
CGTCGGCGTCGAGCTGCATGCCGCCAGCGCGAGCGCCGCGCAGACCAAGCCTTGGCGGCACGGACGCATGCGTTCCGATTAGCACGAAGGTCCGTGAAACCGCAGCAAAGTTGGCCGGTCCTACGCATGAGCGATAGCCCGGAAGGAGTCGATCCGCCGCGGTTGAGCAACGAGGCCAACGATGATGGAGCAAGGCAGCGTGAGAAACCTCGAACAGATCCAGGAGAGTGACGGTGACCGCACACCTCGCGGTGTCACCATCCTGCTCGTCGCCCTCGGAGGAGCGTGCATCGTGTTCGCCGGCCTCGCGATCGGCGGGCGGCGCTCTGCGCCCACCGTCGCCAAGGTCGACCCGCTCGGCGAGCTCGTGACGGCGCAAGCGAAGGCCGGTCAAGGTGTTGCACCCGCACCGAAGGCGACCGACCTCAGCACGCGCGACGTCACGTTCCCCGGGATCCTCAGCGACGAAGGCTCGCCGACCACCGCGCTCGCCGCGGTGAAGGGCGGCTCACCGAGGCCGCCGACCACGGGAACACCCGGCGCTCCGGCTGTGCTCGGCAACGTCACGACGACATCGGCGACGCTCACCGCACCGCTCGTGCCCGTCGCGCCCGTCCCGCCGCCGCCGAGCTCCGACCCCGGCGGCTCGATCGTGCTCAACGTGCACGGCGCCGATCCTGCGAGCGCAACCCTTCCGGTGACGCCGCTTCCCGCCCAGAACATGCTCGGCGCTTCCCCGGTGGTGACGCGACCGCGTGATTCACTGACGCGCGCCGCGAGCGATGCCGTCGAGAGCGCGGCGAGCGGCGCGGCTGCCGCACCGGCCGGTCGCGAAGGCGGATACCAGCTGCAGGTGAGCTCCTTCCGTACGCAAGGCGAAGCCGACACGTTCTCGGGTCAGCTCCGCGCGCGTGGGCACAAGGCCTACGTCGTCGAGGCGCACGTTCCGGGCCGAGGCACGTGGTACCGCGTGCGAATCGGTCCGTTCACCAGCCAGCACGCCGCAGCCTCGTATCGCTCGGGGTTCGAAGGCCGCGAGCACGTCGTTCCGTTCATCGTCCCGCCGAGCAAGTGAGCCCGTGCTGCCGCGACGCGGCGTGCACCGTCGCAGGTCATGTGCCAGACTTGCTGTGACGGATGCAGAGCGCGCTGAGCTTTTCCGACATCCCGCTCTGGGCGGTCGCGCTCGTCTTCGCCGGCTTCGCGCCGTTCTGCGCTCGTGCTTGGGGACAATTTCTCGAGCGTCGAGTACGCGAGCGCTCGGTGCGGCGACTGGCTACGTTTGGCAGCAGCGACAAAGAGAAAGAGATAGAGAAGGTCCGCGACGGGGCCGGCGCATCTTGACCTCTACCCGCAGTCCTCGCACCCTCCACCTCGCGCACGCTCAGCTCCGTCCTGTCCTGAGGAGACCACCACGATGGCACGTCTAATCGGCTTGATCGGGAACCGCGCGGACCTCGCCGCGCGTGTCCTCGCCTCCGAGTCGGAGGCGCTCCAGGTAACGTCGCACGTGTCGTCGGGCAAGAACACGGCGCCTGCGCTCGGCTGGGGCATCGGCTTCTACCAGGGGGGCGAGGTGCTCATGCGCCGCCGCCCCATCGACGACCACGCGACCGTGGACGTCGCGAAGGTCGCCGGCGACGTGCGCGCGGATGTGCTCGTCGGTCACGTCCGCAACGCGACCGTCGGCTCCCTTCGCACCGAGAACACGCACCCGTTCCGCTACCGCCAGTGGCTCTTCGCGCAGACCGGCACGTTGCCGTCGTTCGAGGCCATCCGTGACCGGCTCGTCGGGAGCGTGCCCGAGTTCCTGCGCTCGTCGATCCGTGGAGAGAGCGACGCCGAGATCCTCTTCTACGTGTTCCTCTCGTTCCTCCACGATGCCGGTCGTCTCAACGACGGCATCAGCGATCCCGCGCACGTCCGCGATGCGCTGCGTTCGTGCGTAGCGGTGGTCGACGGAATGGCGGCGGAGGTCGGCGGCGCGGCGAGCCAGATCAACGTCGTCGTCTCGAACGGCGAGAACGTCTTCGCGCTGCATCGCGGCGCGCAGATGGGCTACCGGCTCTTCAAGGGGAAGAGCGATGCCGAGGTCCTCATCGGGGATGACCTGAACCTGCGGCGCAAGACGCCCGAGCTCGATCAGATGCACTTCGTGCTGCTCGCGAGCGACTTCGACGACGAGTGGTCGCTCGCGGCGTCGAGCCCCACGGCTCAGTCGCGCTGGAAGGTGGTTCCGGAACGTGCGATCGTGACCCTCGAGCGTGGCAAGGATCCGCACATCGAACAGATCTAGCGTCGTGCGCGCGTTCGCGTGCGCATCGCTCTCTTTGTTGTTCGCGCTGTTCGCGCTCGTCCTTCTCGTCGACGCGGGGGGATGCGCCGGCGGCGCTGCGCTGGAGACGGCGACGGAGATGCCCAAGGCGCCGCGTCGTCCCGACGGCGTCGTCCTCGACACGCCGCCTGCGCTGCCGGCCGCGGCCGATCGCGCGACGGCCTCGGGCATCGTCGCGCTCCGTG
>JAXDMI010000620.1:0-6511 GCA_034666145.1 Myxococcales bacterium
CTCCGAGGTAGCTCTGCATCCTCATGTCATTCCTCGTCCAAGGTGGCGGCCGCCGGAGCTGGCTCGCGTAAGTCCTAGGATCATAGCGCAGCTCAGGCGGAGGTGCTGTTCGAGCCGGAAAAAACGGTACGGCCCGCATCCCACACGTCGAGCCCAGCATCTCAGAGGGATGGGGTTCATGGCCCGCCTCGCCCTGCTCGGTCCGATCGTCGCGGTCGCGCTCTTCACGGCCTCGCCGGCCCCTGCTGAGCCGGACCTGTTCATCGACCCCGGCGCCTGGCGTGTGGTGAAGAGCGAGTCAGGACCGGTCGATTATTACTCCGTGAAAACGGAGGGAACGACGCGCTTCGTCCACTCGCAGTACGTCCCGCCGATGAAGACGACCGTGCTCGGCTTCCAGATCCCGGACGCGGATCGCCAGCGCGCGAAGAAGCTGCGGTGGACCTGGCGCGCCGTGACGCTCCCCGTGAACGGTGACGAGTGCGCACCGCGCCGCGCCGACTCCGCCGCCGTCGTCTACGTGACGTGGAAGCGCGGGCTCCGCTACTACACGCTCAAATACGTCTGGAGCGCCGTCAGCCCGAAGGGGGGCGTCTGCGATTCGCGACGGAACCCGTTCGTCGCGCAGGACACGGTCATCGTCGAGTCCGGCGGTCCGATCGGCGAGTGGCGCAACGTCGAGATCGATCTCGCGCAGCACTTCCGTCATCACTTCGAGCACGACGACCCCAGCGCTTCCGTGCCCGACTTCGTGGGCATCGCCCTCATGAGCGACGGCGATCAGACGAACAGCCCGAGCTCCGCGGACTACGGCACGTTCACCATCGTGCGCTGACCTCGGCGTCGCTTCTTCAGAAGCGGAAGCCCGTCGTCCACATGGCGACGCCGACTTCGAGATCGTTCGACCGCATGTAGCGCTCGATGCTGGCGCCCATCTCGAGTGTGCCGACGGTCTCGGTCGCGAACGACGCCTGGAGCCCGAAGCCGAACGCGTGCGAGTCGAGCGTGGCGAGATCGGAGTCGGCGGTGCGTCGTGTGTTGTCGGCGTTCGCCGCGACGGTGAAGAACTCGGCGCCGGTCTGCCGGTGATAGCGGTACGAGCCGCGAACGTAGAGCCACGGCGACACGCGCTGGAGGAGCTGTCCCTCGAGCGTGTGCGCGACGATGCCCCAGTCGTCGGCGTAGAAACGATAGAAGCCCTTGAGCGCGCCGTCCCATGGGAGCCACTGCGCGAAGCGCCCCACGATGGCCTGGCGGAGGCGCTGTCCGGGAAGGATCTCGGCGCCGACGGTGCCGTCGCCCAGCGGGACGGCATTCCAGGTGTTCCCGAGCTCGCCGGTCTGGATGGTGAGCCCGTAGTTGAAGTGCACCACGGTCGTGGGCGTCAGCACCTGCGTGAAGCCGGCGCTGCCGTTCGACGTCGCGCGCGACGCCCGCCCGTAGCGAAGCCCTGTGATGCCGAGCCGATCGAACCAGTCGTAGGTGTGGCTGCCGCTCAGCGTGACGGTGGCGTCGTCGCCGGCAAAGAGGCGCGCGCCGGAGAGGCCCACCGTCCACGAGCGAAAGTCCTCCTCGAGGTGCAGCGCGCTCCGGAACGTGGTCTCGGTCTGGTGATCGATCTGGTAGGTCGCGTCCCACGCGACGGTGCCGGACTCCGTCTGCCGCGAGGCCTGGCTGATCATGTCGACGGGGCGCGAGCGATCCAGCGCGTTCGGCGACGCGGCGGTCACGATATCGAGCGGGACCCATACGCGATGCGTGAATCGCGAACCCTGACGCAGGACCACGATCAGCTGCGGCTCGAACACGGTGAGCCGCTCGGAGCCCGGCCCGTACGGAAGAGCGCCGGCCTGCGACTGATAGCCATGGCCATTCTGCGCGAAGGCCGTGAGACCGACGTGGACCGACTCGAGCGTGATGCCGCCCTTCGCGGGCGCTTGCGGCACCTCCTCGGCGACGGTGACCTGCGGCGCCGGCACCTCGGCGTGCGCCGGCTTTGCGAACGTGGCGAGCGTCGCGAGCGTCGCGAGGACGAGCAGGGCTAGGCAGGTCGCCCGGGCGATCAGTGGCAGGCGCATCCGCCGCCTGCTGCCGAGCCATCGCCTCCGGCAGCGCCTTCACGCGAGTTGTAGAGCTTCTGCTTACGGTAGGTCTCGAGCGGATCGTCGGTGAGCGACATCATCGGATCCGCGAGGCGGCTTCGCTTGTAGTGAGGGACGGTCGCGCACGACGTCGAGACGAGCCCGACCACCACGAGGGCGACGTGCAGCAGCTTCGATCGAACGGCTCGCATCACAGGAGACCTCCCACCTTCAGTCCAACGCCGTTGCGGTCGAACGCCGGCAGCACCCACGCACGTGCCGATGCCGGCGCAGGAGCGCGTGTTGCGGCCGCGGCCCGATCGCCGGCGAATGCCGAGTCCACGATGCCGATCGCGGAGAAGAACACGCTGCCGGTGAACAGCGCGGAGTAGAGATACTGCGTGCCGAGCGGCGCGAGCGTGACGAGGCTCTCGCCCCAGACGCCGATGAGGACGGCCATGCCGATCTCGGTGGCGAGCGGGGGCAGCGCGAAGAGGAGCCCGCGCTTCCACTCACCGGCAACGCCGTGCGCGACGAAGGGAGCGAGCACGAGGCCGCTCTGCGCGGTGACGATGCCTGCATTCTGCACGAAACCGTCGCCGCTGGTTCCGGTCATGGTCATGCCGGTGCCGAACGACGCCGTCGCGATCCCCGCACCGACGAGGAGCGAGGTCGTGGCCTGCGGAGCGGGCGGCAGCTCGTCGGCGTGTGCCGAGCGGGGCACGACGACCGCGAGACCCGCGATGAACGCGACGAACGCGAGGACCGCGGGGTGCGAGAGAGAGAACCCGCGCGGGCGTGCCATCGGCGAGCCTTATGGCAAACCTTGCGCGGCGCGACAACCTGCGTTCAGCGGCGCCGTCGCCGCGAGCCGATCACGGGATCGTGGTGCCGCCGCCGTCGCTGCTGCCCGCATCGGGGGTGCTCGAGTCGACGTCGGGAAGGCTGGCATCGGCGGCGTCGGGCGCAGTCGCTGCGTCGGGCGCCGTGCTCGTGTCGGGCGCGGTCGCCGCGTCCGTCGCGGTCGCGGCGTCCGTCGCGGTCGCGTCGCTGCCGGCATCGGGCGCGGCGCTGCTTCCGCAAGAGCCGACCGAGACCACGTTGTGATCGAGGGTGACCGCGCCGTTGCGTGCGAGCACGCGGCCGGAGACGTTGGCGCCGGTGGTGAGCGTGATGCTGGTCAGCGCGAGGATGCTGCCCGTGAACGTGGTGCCGGTGCCGAGCGTCGCCGAGCTCCCGATCTGCCAGAAGACACCGCACTCGCCGCCGCCGTTGATGACGTGGACCGAGGCGTTGCTCGCCGTGGTGAGCGTGCTGACCGTCTTGAAGACGAAGACCGCGTCCGCGTGTCCTTCGGCGTCGAGGACGAGGTCGCCGGTGAGCTGCGCCGACGACGAGAAGCAGTAGACGCCGGCCGTGAGCGTGAGCCCCCCGAGGTCCTTGCCCGTGAGATCGACGGTGCAGGCTTCGCCGGCCAGCGTGCCGTACGCGGCAGCGACGTCGGTCTGCGCCTGGAGCGAGGCCGCGTCGCCTGCGTGGGTGCTGCCGCCGAGCACGATGCCCGGCGGAAAGCCGGTGATCGCGAGGCCCGGGCTGACGCCGAGGTCGCCGGTGAGCGTCGTCGCGTTCGTGTTCGTGACCGTGGACCCCCCGAGGACCGCGTACGTCTTGGCCGTCCCGAGGAAGGGCGCGCTCGCTCCGAGGGCTCCGTTCGTCGCTGCGTGGGTCTCCGGCGCCGTGTCGGAGCACGCAAAGGCGAGCGCTCCGAAGGCGGCGAGCAAGGGAAGAGCGAAGGCGCGGGCGGACCGGAAGGAGCGGTGGTTCATCTCGAAACACTCCAGCTGCACGATGGAGGCCGTCGATGAAACCCGCGTAGAAGCCCATCCGACACCTCAGCCAGCTGCGCACGAGCGCCACACTTCGACCGCATCGCACCGCATGAGGTAAGCTTTGCTCGAGGCATGCGAGGGAGACGAGCACGCACGAGCAGGCCGACGGCAGCCATCGCCCGTGCGCTCGTGGTCGCCTTGGCCGGTGCGCTGGGCGCGATCGGCGCGGGCCTCGGGTGTGGCTTCGATGGGCTCGCGGGCGGTGGGGTGGGCGGCGCGGGCACGGACGGATCCCAAGCACCGACCGGCGCCGATGCGTCCGGCACCGACGCATCGGGATCGAGCGACGGCAGCAGCGTGCTGCTCGATGGCTCATCTGTCGACGCGCCGGCGGAGGCGGGGTGCGGTGACGTGCTGAGCGCGCCGCTGAACTGCGGGCGATGCGGTCATTCGTGTCTCGGCGGCGCCTGCGCGGCAGGGAAGTGCCAGCCGCTCACGATTGCGACCGATCCGGGTTTGGGTGCGGTCACGGTCGACGCCACGAACGTCTATTTCGTGGCGGAGAGCGCCGGCGTGCTCCGGAAGATCCCGCTCGCCGGCGGAGCGCCGGTCGACCTCTACAACACGGGGCGAGCGCCTCACGATCTCGCGATCACCGGCACCCGTCTCTACTGGACCGACCAGTTCAGCGCCGGCGGGTACTCCATTCCGTTCAACACGGCGAACACGGTGGGCGGCGGCGCCGACGCGGCGCGAGCGGTAACGCTCACCCCGAACGGGCCGCACTTCATTCGAACGTCGACGGTGGAGCTGTTCGATCCCACGCTCACGCAGTCGCTCGCCGCCTTCACGAACAACGGCGCGTCGCCGGCCATCGTGAGCGACGCCACGTATACGTACTGGGCCGCGGGAAAGCAGATCCGGCGCGTGCAGCGTCCGATGACGAGCGTGACCAACGTGGTGACCGGCCTCGCCGAGGACCCGACGGCACTCGCGATCTCCGCCACGCACGTGTACTGGGCGACGCCGACCTCGGTGCAGCGCGCGCCCATCGGGATTGCTTCCGGCTGGACCATCGCGACGATCACGAGCGCAACCGAGACCGCAGCAGCGTCCATCGCCGTCGACGCCACGGATGTCTATTGGCTCGATCTCACCACGGGTGCGTTGCGCCGCGCGCCGATCGCGGGCGGCACGCCGGAGACCCTCGCGACGTTCACGAAGCAGCTCGTCGACGCGCCGTACCCGCATCAGATCGCGCTGACCGCCGACGCCATCTACGTTGCGTCGACGTCCGACGGCACGCTCTCGCGCCTCGCGAAGTGAGCTAAATCAGCGAGCACCATCGGCGATCCCTTAAGCGGCCTCGATTAGCGGAATTATCCGCATGAAGGAGTCTTCGCGCGCGATGTCGCGTGCGCGGATTTCGAGCAACAAGTCGTCGGCAAAGTCCTTGAGGTAGAGGAGGGCCCACTGCGGTGGAGCGGCGAGGGCACGCGCGAGGCAACGAATGGTGCCGCGGAGTGCCCTGCTCATGAGCGCAGGTCGGAAGCGTTTTGCAAGGCCGACGAGATTGATGAGCGGGCATAGCCACATCGTGATCGTGCGGGAGAGAGCGAGAGCAATGAGCGAGGCCCAGGCGAAGACTTGAATCGCGTGACGATCCTTCGAGTTGAGAGCCTCGAGATTGAGATGCTGCTTCAATTCCTTGAAGACGAGTTCCACTTGCCAGCGGATTCGGTAGAGCTCGGCGAGCGCTCGCGGCGACCACTCGCCTGCGGACAGAGTCGTCAAGTACGGCCGCTGCGCTTGGTTGGGGCCCGGAACGATCGCGAGGCGACACCGAGTCTGGATGGGGCGTCGACCCTTGACGTTGCCCGATGTGAGGATGACATCGATGTCCCACATCTTCCCGATTCGCTTGTCGGCGGGGAGCACATCGCGCAGACGCACTCCTTCTGGCGATCGACGAAGCGCATCGCGCACATGATTGGGCGCATGTCGAATTTCGACGATCGTTGCGTTGCCGTTGAGGCGCATGGGGCAGAGAAAATGGAGCGAGGCGCTCGCGATGGAGGCGAGACGCTCGTAGGCGACGAAACCCTTGTCGAAGAGTAGGAGCGTCCCGACACGGAAGATGTCGAGCTCGGGGAACAGCTTCATATCGTGCTGGTTGCCAGGGACGATCTTCGCGTGGAGCGGCACGAGACCGAAGGCGGAGATCGTCAGGAGGGCCTTGATCGACGCCACTGCGGATCGCGTGCCCTTGAAAACCTTCCGCAGCTCGTCGGAGACTTGGAGAACGGTGCTGTCGATCACCGCGATATCCGGAAAGCGACGAGCAAGCGGATGGCGACTTCGCGTGGGCGTACGCCAGCGCTGCACGGCGCTTTCGAAGGTGCGCTCGAAGAGCCTTACCGTGGCCGCGCTCTTGAACCGAATCTGGAAAGGACGCGGCCAGATTTCGCTTCCAGCCAGACGGAAATACCACTGGCGGGCCTGCTCGAACGCCGGTCGGCCGCTGCCGAATCGACTGAGCACCACGCTCCACACGAACGTGCTCGCCTGGATCTCGCGGAGCCGGCGGATGAATGCGACTGC
>JAXDMI010000621.1:0-3107 GCA_034666145.1 Myxococcales bacterium
TGTCGGTCGGATCGGTGGGATGCGCAGTGACGAGCACGCCGGCGGCGGTGGCGCTGATACCGATCTGCACGAGCACGGCGCCGTACACCTGACGATGATCGATGCGATAGAGCTCGCGCTCCTCGTAGGCAGCGAGGTTCCACACGCTCGCCCAGACCTTCTTCACGGCCAGCGCCACCGCTGCTGCACCACGTACGTTCGGCACGGTGTCGTAGAGGCCCGCGCCGGAGAAGCCCGGGAGATCCTCGGCGTTGGTGGAGCTCCGTACGAAGACGCCGACCTCGGCGCCGGCATCGGCCTCCGCGGTGAGCTTCTGCAGCGATTCGCCGAGGCTCGCGACGAAGGCCGGAGCGAGCGGCGCGTCCTGGATCTCCTGACGAAGCTTCTCGAGCGCGGTCTTTCGCTCGGCCATGCTCGCGCGAAACTTGGGATCGGCGAGCATGGTCGCGACGTGCGCGTCGATGCCGGCCGCCTCGAGATGCTTGGCATAGAACGAGATCGGAATGCCGAAGCCCGCCGGCACGGCGACGCCCGCCAGCTTCGCCGTGACGATCTCGCCGAGGTTCGACGTCTTGCTGCCGTACGCGCTCGCGTCTGCCGCGTGCAGCGTGTCGAGCGTGGCCAGCGCTGTCGCCGCGAGGTTCGCCTTCGGCACCAGCACAGTGGTGCGCTGCTGATGCGCCTTCTTCGACGCTTCGATCTCTTGTGGCGTTGCGGCCTGCAGGGTGGCGCTGGTAGCGCCGGCCTCGAAGCGGACCATCTTTCCGTCGAGCGCCGCGTACGTCTTCGCGGCGTTGCGCAGACCGACGTTCGGGATGTCCCACGCGGCCGCACGGATGTTCACGTGCGAGAGCGGCGTCGAGAAGCTCTGCGAGATGATGCCGGCGACCGGCGTGATGTCCGTCAACGGCTCGGGCAAGATCACGATCTCGTCGGGCGCGAACACCGCAGCGCCGGCGTCGCCCGCGCCCGCAGTGGCGCGAACGATGTGCAGCTTGCCCACCGCCGTTCCCTTGTGGAATGGCTGATAGCCGACGGCCTTGTAGAGCGCGTCGTTGGTGATGGTCGGGATCTCGGTCACCTCCGCCGCGACCGCTTCCTGGTCGTTGGAGTTGGGCCGGAACTTCACCTTCGATGCAAGATAGAACGTCTCGCGCATTCGCTTGAAGGCGAGGCGTACGTGCGCCGCGGTGGCTTTGTCGCCGTCCCAGAAGGCGAGGGTCCAGACGTCCGGCTCGAGGTGATGGACGAGGTAGCACATGAGGAAATTCGGCTTGTCCTTGCCGTAGTTCCGATCGAAGAGCTGCTCCGCCTCCTTCGTACGCGGAACCTTGAGGAGCTCCGCGAAGATGAAGTCCTTGTGCATCGGATAGAGGTCGGCATCGACGTAGTAGATGGCCGAGCTCGCGAGATCGACGACGAACTTGGTGAAGCGCTCGGCGCCCACCACCTTCGAGTAGTGGAGAAAGTCCTCCTCCGACGCGAGCTTGGACGTCCAGACCGGTCTCGCCTGCGGAGTGGCGGTCGCTGCACCACTCGCATCGAGCGACGTAGCGTCGGCGGCAGCGAGGCCTGCTTCGGCGGGGTCGGCGGCGGCAGGCAGAGGGTCGGCGCTCTTGCGATGACAGGCGAGGAGCGAGGCGACGGTGACGATCAGCGAGAGACCGAAGGCGAGTCTTCGCCGCGTGCGAGGGATCATCGGCATGGGAGTGGAACGCTCCAGGACTCGAAGTGCAAGGAGCTGCACCCCACGTAGTGATCAACGCCCGGCAGCGATCGCCGATCGGCCTACAAACAAGGCATGAACGCGATGGCGTAACCCTTGCTCCTACGCTTCCTCATGCTGAAGCTGGCGCTGCTCGTTCCGGTGATCTTCGCGCTGGGTGGCGCAGGAGGGGCGGGGACCGTCGCGGTCGAAGGGGCGACGCCCGTGTCGCTCGGCAAGAAGAAGGGCACCGCCTATCCCGTGAAGTGCGCCGCGCCCATCAAGTTCTCCGCGTCGGGCCCGGCGAGCTTGATCGTCGACGTGCGCGGGAAGAGCGATGCGCTGAGCAAACCGCTCGAGCTCGACTTCACGCGTAACGACAAGGCGGTGTCCAAGAACGCAGTCACGCTCACCAAGAGCAAGAACGCGGGAAAGGGATTCGCCGGCGTCGGTCAGGTGGTGCTGAAGGTCCCGGAGGGCGTCCAGCAGTACGCGCTCGCCTGTGACTCGACGAGCGACATCGCGATGTCCTTCCGCCTGTCGAAGAAGGCGGTGAAGACAAACTCCGCCGTCGCCGAGGTGGCCGTCGAGCCGCCCAAGCCGGCCGAGCCTCCGAAGCCCGGGCCCTCCGAAGACACGAAGCCCGACACGAAGCCCGAGACGAAGACCGCGGACGTCGCTCCGCCGGCCGCCGGCTCGGCTCCGTCGAACGGCGCGTTCGTCGGGCTGTTCACCCCCATCTCGTTCTAGTCGCAGCAACGAAACAAGGAAACGCCACCACAATGATCGATAGAGCGCGAAGCGTGTTGCTGATCGTCGGACTGCTCGTAGGGGCGTCAGGATGCTCCGCCCGGATGGCGGTCATCGCCCACGAGAAGCAGGCCTACATGGTCAAGGAGAGCGCGCTCGGCTTCAACTCCGACATGTTCTTCTGCGACGCCACCGGCGGCAAGCCGGTGTGTCGCAAAATCGTCGAAGGCGAATGAGCGAAACCGAGAACACCATGAACAAGAAGATCTTGCTGACGGCGATGCTCGGTTTGCTCTCGCTCAATTGCGCCGGCGTCACGTCGGGGCAGCCCACGACAGCCAGCGTCAACGGCGATACTTGGTATACGAAAGACCGCTACTTGCTAGTCCACATCTTCACGACGGACTCCGACGTCTATTACTGCCCCAAAGAGGCGCCGTCGAAGTGCGTGAAGGCGGAGATCAAGGTGGATTGACGATCAGCCCTTGGGCTTGCGGTTCCTGCGGATGCGGAGAACGCGAAGGGCGAGGGCCATTCCGAAGACACCGGAGAGAGGCCAGCTGAGGTCGCTCATCTTGAACGGCTTCGAGGTCGTCGTGCAGCCGAAGGACTCGTTGCCGTTGCCGTCGTTGGCAGCCGCGCGCGCATTGGC
>JAXDMI010000622.1:0-4117 GCA_034666145.1 Myxococcales bacterium
GTTGCGTCCCGCTCGGCTTGCCGGCATCGGCTGCGCGCTGCATCGCGAGGGTCTCCTGGTATTCGCGGCAGGCGGCTGCCATCGTCCACGAGACAGGAATCCCGCGGCGCTCGATCTCGACGCGGACCTCTTCGAGCTGCACGCGAAAGAATTCTTTCCGCGGATTCACCTTGTTCACCTGATTGGCGACGAACGCCTTGTGCAGAGCGCATTCGAGCGCCGGTGCGTCCTCCGTCTTGATGAGCGCATGGATGTCGAACTCGAACGGAACGCTTGCGTCGCCGAGCTCCTGCACGCGCTCCTTCGGTTCGCTCCGGCGAGTCATTCCGATCTTGTAGACGTGCTCACCGAACGACCCCACGTTCGAGATGACGTAGACGTGCCCCGCCTTCGTCTGCTGCGCCATCGACAATGCTCGTTGTCCCTTTTCTTCGGCGACTCGGAGCTTCTCGGAGAGCTCGAGTAGCTTCGCCTCCAAGCGTTCGCGATCGGCCTGCCCGCTTTGCTCGACTTCACGCCTCGCCTTGTCGAGTGCGGTGCGCAAGAGCGCTTCCTCTTTCGCGGCCTCCTTCTGCGTACGCTCGTATTCCTTCTGCGCGAGCTCCTCGTCGCGCATCTTCTCCTTGAGTGCGCGCTGCTCCTCTCGCTCGCGCAGGCGGAGCTGATACGCGACGACGGCCCATTTCAGCTCGTCCAGACGCGCCTCGAGATACGCGGGCATGATGCGGGTCGACCGAAACGCGGCGCCGTTCTGGTTCACGAGCGCGAACGCGTCACGGATCTTCTGGCCGAGGGTGCCGTGATTGTCGTCCTTGGCGTCCGCGAGGATCGTGTCGACCTTCCCGTTGAACGCGTCGACGACAAAGCGAATGGCATCGGTGCGTCGCGCCGGTTCGACGTAATTCGAATCGGCGGCCTGACCGTTCTTGATCATCTCCTTCGTTCGCTTGCGTGCCGCCTTCAGCTTTTCGCCGGCCTCGGTGTACCCGAACTCCTCGGCGAGCTCGTCGAGCAGGCCCGCTGTCGGCAGGATGTATCCGTCGCCGTAGCCCTCGGCGATGTTTCGCAGCGCACGCACGGCAGCTTCCAAGCGACTCGCGTCCGCTTGCAGTTGCTCGGCTCGCGCGCGAGCTTCGCCGACAATCTTCGCTCCTTCGGCCGATGCCGATGCGTGGATCGACGAAGCATTGGCCATGATGCCCTGGGCCTGTTGCTGCGCGGCAGCGACGGTCTGGCGTACAGCCTGGTCGGCTTGCCCTCGCATCTGCGCCACGGTCGCTTCGACGTCGACGATCGCCTGGTACTTCGACAAGAACGCGGCGCGCTGCTCCGCCGTGACAGCGCGATGTTCGGCGGCGGCGGCACGCTGGTGGGCGGCAACAGCATGGTGGCCGGCATTTCTCGCTTCGAGAACAGCAGCGTCGGCGCGGCCGCGCGCCTTGAAGAGATAGAAAACAGTGACGCCGAGACCGACCAGCAGGCCGACGACGAGCATCGCGAGAATCACGACATCCACTTTGTCCCCCATTCGCAGTGAAGCTCATAGCGGCACGTCGCTCGCGCTCACGAAGCGCGCTCGGCGCAAGCTAGCCCAGGCTTTGAGAGAAACATGGGCAGGCGCGATGTGCATCCCCCCGCGGAGGTACGAGCGCGCACGCCATGCTCGCGTGCGACAGCTCGCGTCGCAGGGCGGTCGTGGCGGCGCGTCGACGCGGCGTCTCGTGGCTTCCCCTCGTGCGCGGTCGTCCCACCTCCGCGAGCGACACCTCGCGCTGCGAGCCAGGTTCTCCATGGTACGTTCGACGCTGGCGCGGTTGGCGCTTCATCGAAGGAGACGTCATGCGTGGACTCGTGTCGGCTCTGTTCTTCGGCGCGCTGTCGTTCGTGATGCTTCCCACCTCGAACGCTGCCCCGATGGCGGACGCGCCTGAGCAACGCGGCTGCTGCTCACATCACAATGGCGTTTGCGGCTGCAGCGCTCACCACACGACGTGCTGCGATGGCACGACGAGCCCGTCGTGCCAGTGCCGCGGAGAGTAGCAACGCCGCTAGCGTCGCGGGCTCAGCCCTGGGCCAACGTCGCGAAGGTCTCGAACAGCCCGCCAGCGATGGCGTGCTCGAGGCGCCAGGTGATTCCGATCGGTCGATCCCCTGACGTCGACTCGAGCTTCACGGGTCCGAGGAACGCGTACGGTGCCTCGGGGTCGCTGCGCACGAACAGGTAGAACGACCAGCCGTTTGCGGGGCTGTCCAGGTACCGGCGCCCCGACGCACGCGACACGCTCGCCGCGGATTGCGTCTCCCAGTGAAAGAGCGTCGGGCTGATCGCGTAGTCGCGATAGCGCGTGCTCGGCGAGAAGCTCGAGGCCGACTTGTCGAGCGTGACGAAGAGGATCTCGCGCTTCTCCTCGGGGAGCATCAGGATACCGCTCTGCGGGGTGACGCCCTTCTTGCCCGGCGTCACGAACCCGATGGCCGCGACGATCTCACGGCGGGTGTAGTGGTGATGCAGGGCGAGCGGCCACGACGCGACCGGGTAGATCTCGTCGGCGAGCGCGATGCGCTCCGAGAGCACGTCAGCGAGCTGCGCGAGCTCGTCGCGAATCGGCGCGCGCTCGAACAGCCATTTCGCGACGTCGGTCGGCTCGCGGAGAACGCCGCGATGATTGAGCTGGAAATCGAGCATGGTGAGGCGCCGCGCGTAGCTCGGCTCGGAGGCGATCGCGCTCGCCGCCTGCTTCCAGATGCCGAGGCGTGTCGCGTCGTCGGTGTGGAGAAGCCACTCGAGGCGTCGGCTCAGGTCGGTCGTCTCCTCGTCGACGTTCTCGATCAGGCCGGCGCGCCCACGCAGTCCCGTCCATCCGCCGACGCCGGGACGATAGACGTCTTCGACCGCGCGGCCGCTCTGTTCGAGGAACTGCGCGAGGGTCGTCTCCTCTTCCCCACCCGCAGCCTTGCCGCCCGATGCGATCTCGCGGAGCTCGCGCGTGAGGACGGCGGCGCTCGCGACGGCCTGCTTCAGCGAATCGAGCACCCGCTTGGTGACGACTGCGTCCAGCTGGAAGACGCATCCGCTCGGCAGATACGGAAAGCCCTCGCGCACGTCGCGCTCGAGCCGACCGCGCGGAATGCCGGTGATCGCCGCATAGACGCCGTCGAAGCGAAACTCGGCGCGATGCTGCCCGATGAAGTCGAGGATGAGGCAGGTCGTCTTGCCCTCGAAGATGCGCAGCCCGCGCCCGATCTGCTGCACGAAGAGCGTCGCGCTCGATGTCGGGCGCAGCAAGAGCAGCGTGTCGACGAAGGGCAGGTCAATGCCCTCGTTGTAGAGATCGCACGTGCAGAGGACGTTGACCTCGCGATCGCGCAGACGACGCGGTGCCGACGAGCGATGGGCGCCGTCGGAGCCGCCGTGCACGACGTCGGCAGGGATCCCGCGCCTCGTGAGCGCCTTGGCCATGAACTCGGCGTGCTCGACGGAGACGCAGAACGCCAGCGCGCGAATTTTCGTGGGGTCGACGACGCGCTGCCGGAGCTGCGCGACGATGAGATCGACGCGAACCTCGTTCCCCGTATAGAGGTTCGACAGATCGCCGATCTGGTAGCCGGTGCGCGACCAGCGCACGTCGTCGAGCTCGGTGCCGGCCGCGTCGGCGATGCCGTAGTACTCGAACGGCACGAGCAACTGCCGATCGAGCGCGTGCCAGAGCCGTAGCTCGGCGGCGATGCGCCCGTCGAAGTCGGGGAGCAGTGACTTGCCGTCAGCGCGCTCGGGCGTAGCGGTCAGCCCGAGGAGAATCTCGGGCCGCACCGTCCGCATCACCTTCTGGTACGAGTCGGCAGGCGCGTGATGGCACTCGTCGACCACGACGAATCGAAAGTGATCGGCCGGGGTGCGGCCCTCGAGGTTGCCGGCGGCGCTCTGGATCGTCGCGAAGACGTACTCCCATTTTTCAGGCACTTCGCCGTCGACGTAAAGCTCGCCGAAGGCACCGTCGCGGAGGACCTGGCGGAAGGTGGCGCGCGCCTGCTCGAGGATCTCGCGCCGATGGGCGAGAAAGAGGAGGCGCGGCCGGATGCCGGCGCGCTCGCACGCGCGAAGGTAGTCGAAGGCGGC
>JAXDMI010000623.1:0-2564 GCA_034666145.1 Myxococcales bacterium
TGGACGTCTGCGCGTAGCTGATCGGCGTCAGCGCGTGGCCGCCGCTGATCCCGTTCTTGGTCTTGCGGACCATCCCGATCCGGTAGGACTCGTCGGCGCCGGGCTTCAAGAAGGTGGAGAGGAAGCGGAGCGCGTCGGTCGCGCCGAGCTTCTGCGACTTCGACCCGATGGACGGCGCGTCCTGCGTCGCGAACCAGTAGGCGAGCTCGCCCTGGAGCGCGATGTTGCCGTCGAGCGTGAGCTGGCGGGGCGACACCGCGCCGAACGTCGTGGGGTCGAGCGCGCCGAGATAGAAGAGCGACGACAGGACGGCGAAGCCCTCGCAGCGGCCGCCGGCCATCGACGCGTTGACCCTGTTCATCCACGCGCTCGCCGCGGGAAGCAGCGTGCAGGGCGTGCTCTTGGCAGCGCAGACGCCGTCTGTGCCGAACATGCGCACCATGGACGCGGTGGTGATGCGCGACTCGGCGTAGCCGTCGGCGAAGTTCTCGAACCCGAACGCGTTGGTGGCCAACGAGAAGCCGGAATCCGCTTTCGCCGGAATGGGCGCTACGTTCCCGTCATCCGACGTGCAGGCCGCCAGGGTGACGAAAGCGGCCAGAACCAAGAGACTTGGCGAAGCGAAGCGCGCCGATCGCGACGAGGGCGAACAGTTTTCCACGGTGCAATCCATCGCCGACGTGGCGCCAGATCGCAACGTGAATGATTTTGCGCATGCTGATGAAGTCGGACTCGACGGCACGCGACTTGAACGAGCGCGCGTGGGAGGCGAGCACCCATGCCCAGGTTCAGTCCCGTCGGTTATCGCGGAGAGCTACCCCAGCCCGACTACGAGCAGTGGCCCGTCGGCCACTACGGCGGGCGCGGCAATCGGCAGGACCATACCGGGCCGAACGGCCCTTGGCTCGAGGGCGCCGCGGCGCAGTGGATGCGACCTCCGCGGCCACGCCACCCGCCGAACCAGCCCAAGAATTACCATCGCTCGGATGAGCGCATCTTCGAGCAGGTCTGTGAGCTGCTCACCGATCACGGTGACATCGATGCCTCGGACATCGAGGTCATCGTCGACGACGCCGACGTCATCCTGCGTGGCACGGTCCGCAGCCGCTGGGCTCGCTTCTACGTGGAGGACCTGGCCTTCGCGGTGCCCGGCGTGCGCGACGTGGTCAACGAGCTCGCCATCAGGCGCTATCCCGACGGCACCGAGGTCGGCGGGCCTACGACGGACGCGCGTGGCCGACTTCCGAATCCCTACTATCGGTGAACGGCTCGTCCTCCACGCCCGTGGCGACGAGCGCGGCGAGCATGCGTATGCCCGCGGCGATGAGGAGCACGTCGCGTAGCGAGACGACGTTCACCAACGCGCCGGCGGCGACCGAGGCCGCGCCGTAGGCGACGCCGCCCACCAGCACGCTCGATGCCGCGTACACGGGCCGGCGAGTGCCTTCGGCGGCGGCGAGCGGAAGCGTGAACACGGCGAGCTCCTGTCCGCCGAGCAAGAGCCCCGAGACGAGCGCGTCCACGGCGATGAGCCACGCCGAGCCTTGGGTCGCGAGCACCCACGCGAGCGAGCTCACGGCCGCACCGAAGCTGCACATGACGAGCACGCGCCTTCCACCGCTGCGATCGAGCGTTCGTCCCCAGAGCGGGGTCGTCACGACGCGCAGGACTGCCACGCCGGCCGAATAGAGCGCGACGCCGACGAAGCCGAGACCGAGCGCGCGCAGCGTGTAGACCGCCGACAAGCTCGCGCTGAGACCGGTGGCAATGCCCCATGCGGCGCGGTACCCGAGGAGCTTCCGGTACGCGCGATCGGCGATCGGGACGATGAATTCGCTGATGCGTGGCGCGACCGTGCGCGAGGGCGGGTCGTGCTGGCGGAGCATCAGCACGGTGGTGACGACTCCGGCGATGGATCGGATCACGATGATCACGGCGAGCACGGGACCGAGCGATGCGTGCATATTACCTTCATCGAGCGCGGCCGCGATGAGGAGCGCTGCGATGGTGGCGACGGCGGTGCACAGCGCCGTCCGCCTGCCGAAGTACGAGCCGCGAATGCGTGAGGGGACGAGCTCCCCCATCCAGGCGAGCCACGCGTTGTGACCGAGGACCGAGAGCAGCGACGAGAGCGCGAACAGCGAGACGAGCGCCGCGCGCTTGGCATCGATCGACATGTCGACGAAGGGCAGGACCGCGATGGGCAGCGTGATCTGACGCGCGAGCGTGTGCATGAGGACTGCGGCGCGCTTGCGGCCGAGATGCGCCGTCAGCCAGAGCGCGGGGATCTGGAAGACCTGACCGAAGAACGGCAAGCCCCACAGCACGCCCAGCAAGAGCGGGCTCGCGCCGAGCTCGACCGCCCACGCCGCAAGGACGGCATTACCGAAGCATGCGCCGACCACCTCGGCCGCGAGGCCCTCGGCGGTGCATGCCACGAGCGATCGACGCAGCGCGCTGGCCTCGCGCGTGCCTCGCTCGAGGTCGAGCTGCTCGGCGAACGGCGACGGCGGCGGCAGCGAGGGCGCGACGGTCGTTTGCGTCGGGAGCGGAGCTTCGTTCAT
>JAXDMI010000624.1:0-6133 GCA_034666145.1 Myxococcales bacterium
CAGCGACGCGCTGCACGATCGCCTCGTGATGCGCTTCGTCGACGTCAAGAAGGGCCGCGCCAACGTGGCGCGAGCGAGCGGGCCACGCTCACGAAACAGTCGAGAAAACAGGGCCGACGATGCGCTCGACGCGACGCCGGTCGCGCACGGGCATCCCTTCGCCAAGCTCGCCGCGTTGAGGAGCGCGCTCGCGCCCCGGCCGTCCGCGAATGCCGGCGCCCACGCAGGCCGAGCGGCGGCGGCAGGCTCGCCGGCGTGGATCGAAGAGGTCATCGAGGGAGCCCACGACCAGCTGCGCCTCGATGCGAGCGGACGAATCGTGCATACTGCATCCAATCGACCCATCGCAGACGTGGCTCGCGGCGCGTCGATCGCGTTGCCCCACGTGCGCGTGCTCGACGCCGACGATCTCGGCGCCGGCGCGCAGCGGCGCCTGCATCGACGCGCGCTCGCCTTCGCGCGCGACGTCGTCTCGGAGCTGCTCGGCGGCGCGCGGGACCTCGCGGCAGCGAGCACCGAGTCGAGCACGTCGATCGAGGCGTCGGCAGCGGTTCGCGGCCTCGTCCATCGCCTCGAGCAAGGGCTCGGCACCGTGCTCGCCCGCGACGTCGCCGACGTCTGCGCGGTGCTCGACGAAGCGGCCCGCGAAGCCGTCGCACGGGCGGGCATCGTGCTCGGGCCGATCGTGGTGTTCGCATCGCCCGGGCTGGCGCCAGACGCCATCGCCGCTCGCGTGGCGCTCGCCACGGCCTGGTACGGCGCAGGTCGCGCGCTCCGCCCGCCCGCAGGAGGCGCGGTCTCGTTCCCGGTGGGGCGCGGGATCGATCACGGAGCGTTCGCGGCCATCGGGTTCCCGGTCTTCGGTCCGCGGGCGGTCCGCGCGGACGTCGCGGCGCGCGTCGCTGCGCGGCTCGATACGTCGCTGCCGATGGCCGAGCCGGGCGATGCCGGCGCGTCAACGCCCGACGCCGAGATCGCGAGCTGGCTTGGATGCACTACCCGTGAGGTCCGACGCATCATCGAGGCGCTCGCCGCCGCTCGCACGCGCTAGCGACGTCGAGGTCGTCTCGAGGATCAGCTTCACCGTCTCGAGCGGACAGTCCCAGTGCGGGAAATGCCCGCTGTCGTCGAACCAGTGAAGCGTCGCGTCGGGGAACCGCGAGAGCGCGCGCTCCGCCTGCCGCGGAAAGCAGATGCGGTCACGCCGTCCCCAGCCGATCACGAGCGGCTGCTCGATGCTCCCGCGCGGCGCGCCTCGCTGCTCCTCACCGTAGGCAAGCTCACGAAGGAGCTCGTCGAACACCGGCGAGGCTGCATAGCTTCGCATCTCGTCGAGCACGAGCCGGCGCGGCAAGCGCGACGGATGCGCCGACAGCTGCGCGAACAGGAGCGCACGCGTCGCGGCGTGCCGTGTCAGGACCGGCATCACGGGCTGCAGCGCCCGGATGAGGCGGATCGACACGGCGATCGAGCCATAGAACGCATGACGCTCCCAAGCGCGCCAGAAGCCGCCCGGATCGAGCGCGACCACGGCGCCCATCACGCCACGGCGCGCGAGCTCCAGCACGAGCCGAGCGCCCATCGAGCTGCCCACCGCATCGACGCGCTCGAGGCGGTTGGCCTTCATGAAGTCGACGACCGAATCTGCGAGCGTCCCGATGGTGGTCGGACCGGTGAGCGCCGCGCTCGCCCCGAAGCCCGGCAGGTCGACCGCGATCACCTCACGGTGCGCGGCGAGCGGTTCGAGCACAGGCATCCACGAGCGCCAGCTTCCACCGATGCCATGGATGAGGAGGAGCGGCTTACCGGTACCGCGAAGGACGAACTGCATCCGCGGTGGGCTGCAACGACCGCACCAGAGCCCTGACCCGCGCGCTGACGATCTTCAGTCCTCGATCTCGACGATGGTTCCATCCGGAACCATGCGCGCGACTTGATCGATCTCTGCGTCCTCGAGGACCACACAGCCATGGCTCTGGTACTCGGCCTTGTGGAACGGCTTCGCTTCGGGCGGCTCGCCGTGGATGCCGATGTCGCCGCCGATGCTCGCGTTCTTCGGGAGATCGCCGCGCTTCTTCAGCTCCTCGAAGCGCACGCGGTCGTCGGCATTCGGGTAGTCGATCTGCAGGAAGATGCGCAGGTGCGACGGGAGATGCTTCACGACGTGGTAGCGCCCCACCGGCGTCACCAGGTCGCCCTCACGCTTCTTGGGACCCGCGCCGCCCTTCCCGACCGCGACGGCATACGTCGCGACCACCTTGTCGCCCGCGAGGAGCTCCATCGTGCGCGCGCTCTTCTTCACGTGCACGCGCGTGACGGCGGGACGCGGCTCGCCAGCCCCGCGCGACTCGCTCGGAACGAGGACCGCGAGACAGAGGAGCGCCAGGGGAAACGTCCAACGCATCACGGAGAATCCTACGGCAGAAGGAGGTGAGCGGCCAGTTCAGGGCGTGAACGACTGCGTCCGGAAGCGCAACGTACGTTCGGCCTGACCGATGTTGCGCACGAACAGGCCGACGAACGACCCGAAGAGCGCGTCCCCCGGACCGATGCCGGTAGATCCGGCGGGGCGTGTGACCCACTTCCTCATCTGCTCGACCATCTGCGCGTTGACGGGGTTCACCTCGACGATCACGCCGAGGAGATGCGGCTTGCCCGCCGTCACCAGCGTTCGATCGGTGATCTGGAGCTTGCGGGCCTCGAAACACTGACGGAGCACGCCGTCGACGTTCAGCGCCGCGGTGTCTCGTTCGCCGCCGGGCCCGGAGATCTTGAGACGATAGACTTCTTCCCAGAGGTCGTACGTGATGCGGCACGTGCGCGCGGCGAGCGCGAGCGGCTCCGCGTCGCCCTCGCGATAGAAGTACGCGCGCATGACGATGACGTGCGGGATGCCGGTCGAGAGCTTGTTCCTGAACGCGGCATCGATCACGTCGACGTAGCTAAAGCTCGCGACGAGGAGATCGGGCCCCTTCTCCTGCTTCTCCCACGAGAACGTCGCTTGTCGTTGGGGGAGCTGCGCGGGATTGGTGGGCGCGGGCGGCGCCTGCGCCTCGGCGATCGCCGGCGTCGCCAGCGTCGCCATCAAGACGAGCAACACGAAGAGGAGGCGCGCCTTCATTGCGCGTCCGATCGGGTCGGAATGAACCCGATGAAGTTGGCGATGCCGACCGAGAAGCCGCCCGCCGCGGTGTCGGCCTTGAGCCCGATGTTGAACGTGAGATCGACGGGCACCTTCGAGAAGCCGTGATAGCCGCGCGCCGGGTTCGTGATGTCGCGGCCGTTCGCCACGGCGTAGGCGCCGGTCGAGCCGAAGATGTCGACGCCGTAGATGCTCTTCCTGCCGCGATAGAGCGGAACGCGGTACTCGAAGTTGAGGCGCGCTGCGTAATCGCCGTAGCGGATCTCGGCGATCGTGGTGTTGAGGAAGTTCGGCGCGGCGCGGCGATCGAACGCGAGATCGAGCGCGCGATGCGGCCGCAGGTCGGTGTAGTCGCCGACGTAGAACTTCTCGTAGAGCGGGGCGTCGCCGAACACGCTGCCGAAGATTCCTTCGATCCGTAGGACGTGATCCCACGGCAAGGGCATCCAACGAGAAGCGCGAAGGACGAGCTTGGTATACGGATAATCGCTGCCCAGCGGCGTCAGCGAAGCCTCGCCGAGGGCAAGGACGTGCCAGCCGCGCGTGGGAAGAAAAGGCTCGTCGCGCGTGTCGTGGACGAGGGTCGCGCTGACCGTCGAGAGCAAGCTCGACCCGGGGCGCAGGTAGAAATTGATCGGCTCGACGTCGAGCCCGCGCAGATGGCTTGCCGCGCGCGGCAGCTGCGCGTCGATGGTCTCGATGCGGTAGTCGAAGAAGAGGCGTGTCGCCACGCTGCCTACTTCGTGACCGACTCCGACGAGCCCGCCGAAGCGCTGGTAGCTGACGACCGCGAAGTCCTGCGCGACCGTCTGCGTGGGATCGTCGACGAGGACGTCGCGGTTACCGAAGAAGTCCTTCGCGTTGTTGTAGAGGACCTGCGCCTCCGCCGTCCATGACGAGCGCAGGAAGTCGGAGTCGCTGATGCGCGTGCGCAGCGCGAGCTGGCGATCGGCGAGCGCGATGGCGCCGCCCAGCGCGACGCCCGTGCCGGCGAGGTTCGTCTCGGACACGTCGATGCCGCCGTACGCCGTGAGCGGACGCGCCTTGCCGTTCGGCTCGGCATCGGCGGAGAGGCCGAGCCAGAGATCGTTCACGACGATGGTGTTGCGCTCGACGACGTCGACCTGGAGGATCACGTAGCCGCGCTTCGTGCCGCGCCGCAGCGAGAGCTGCACGTCGCGGAAGAAGCCGGTGCCGAGAAGTCGGAAGCGCGTGAGGAGCAGCTCCTTGTCGTCGACGTCGAGCGTGTCGCCGGGTCGGAACGGCACGAAGCGCTGGATGACGCGGCCGAGCGTCGACGTGTTGCCGCGGACCTCGACTCCCTCGAGGACGTAGCGGAGGCCGACGCGACCTGGCCCGCGCACGAGACCGGGCGAAGGCTCGGCGGGGCGATCTTCGGCGGGCGGTGTCGGGACGCTCGGTCGCGCGGGTCCGACGTCCGGCGGCGGCGGAGGCGGCGTGGTCGGATCGCGAACGACGTCGGTCGGCGGTTCGGTCTGCGGCTGGCCTTCGCCCCATGTCTTCAGTGGCTGCGCGGATGCGGCGATCGGGCAGGCGCAGGCGAGCGCAAACGCGATGGCAGCGAGAAGCGAGCGACGCACGACCGGCCGAGTGTAGCGGGTTCGCCTCGTTTGCTCAGACTTTGGCGTCGTCCTGGGCTTCGGGACGAGCGGCAGCGACGAACGGCAGCGCGCTCGCGGCCGCGTCGGCGCGGACGACGCGCGGGAACGGCGTGAGATCCACGCCGACGCGGCGCGCGGCGAAGATCTGCGGGACGAGGCACGCGTCGGCCATCGTGAAGGCTTCGCCGAAGGCGAACGGTCCCTTCTCCGAAGCGAGCGCCTCGAACGCGCGGAGGCCGCGCGGGATGAAGAACTTCATCCAGGCACTGCGCTTCTCCTGATCGTCGCCGCCCACGCGGTCGAGGACGATGAGGTTCTGGAGCGGCTGGATCCCCGCGTTGATGGTCTCGACGAGAGCGCGGACGCGCGCGCGATCCTGCGGGCTCTTCGGCAGCAGCGCGGGCTCGGGATAGAGCTCCTCGAGCAGCTCCATGATGGCGACCGACTCGACGTAGGGCACGCCGTCGATGTGCAGCGTGGGCACGTGCCCGATGGGATTGAGCGCGAGGTACTCCGGCGTGTTCTGTTCGCCGCTCACGATGTTCACGTGCTTCGACTCGTACGCGAGCTTCTTGTAGTTGAGCGCGATGCGCACGCGGAACGAGCACGAGGAACGCCAATAGGTCGAGAGAGTCAGCTTCGCCATGGTGGGCGAGCTTAGCGCGAGTGGCAGTAGCTGGGGACCACCTTGCCGGCGCAAAGCGTGTACGCGCAGTAAGCGTCCTCGCAGACGGGCGGGAGCGCGGCGCATCCGTCGAGGAGGTTGTCCGCGTAGCAATGGATGTACGTGCTCGCTTGCGCCGAGCACGCGACGGCGCCGTTGATCTCGGTGGTGCAGTGGTCCTGGCAGTCGGACTGACCGGCGCCGCACGAGCCGTTTCGCTCGCAGATCGCCGCGCAGGCGTCGTCGACGGTGTGGCCGGCCGATGGTTGCTGAAGCCCAGATGGCGGCGGCGGCGACGAAAACGGCGGGAACGATGACGACGGCGAAGGTGACGCCGACCCCGAAGCTGCGGTCGTCGGATCGGCGCCGGAGCTCGGGTCGGTCGCTCCGCTGATGCCGGTGCTCGTCCCGTCGCCGGCGATCTTTCCGCCGCATGCGACCGCCGCGGCGAGAGAGAGGGAGATGCCGACCACGACGCTGGCGAGGGTGTTCCGCACGGGACTGATCGACGGATGGCCGGGCGTCTGCGCATCCGTCGCATCCGGCTCGAGAAGAGGGCGTCCCCGGCAGGACTCGGACCTGCGACCCCGAATTTAGGAAATTCGTGCTCTATCCAGCTGAGCTACGGGGACCTGACTCGATCGCCCTATGACTAGCACGATCCGGCTCGTGGTATGACCGGCCGGCGTGGATTCGCCCCTGTTC